>NZ_LZHP01000009.1:0-3962 GCF_001690605.1 Gilliamella sp. Nev6-6
GTTGATAATAAAATCGATTTCTTGACACTTGTAAACATCGACATAACGCACGTAAGCTATATCGATGTTGATTCTCGGTGATTAATTTGATTTTCGTTCTATTATCAACGCCGCTTGCTTTAGGATGTCATTCTCCATTAACAATCGCTTATTCTCTTTACGTAGGGTTATGAGCTCATTTTCTTGAGTACTACGATTAGCTTGAGCTGTAAACTCACCAATAGTTTGATATTGCTTTATCCACTTATCTAATGCGGATTTAGTCAGGTCGTATTCGGTGACAATATCCGCTCGTTTTTTGCCATTTTGGTATAACATTACCCTCTGTTTTTTAAATTCATTACTAAAACTGCGTTTTTCTCTTCTTGAAATGAGATTTGTCATTGTTGGTTCCTTTTGTTTTTTGGTTATCATAACAATGACCTTATTAAACTGGTACTAATTAGTGTAGCCTGTCCAAACCTAATCTAAAACAAGCCATGACCTATTGGCGTAATCAAAAAAGCACTATAGGCTTAACAGGCAAAATTTCACCATAGTCTAAGATATGCCTTTGCTCAGGATATGACTCAACACTACATCAAACAAGGTTATACTGAAAAAGAAGCCCTAGCCCTCACTTCTATGGATTTAGGGCATGGGGATGGCTAAAAAAGTTTATTTGAATTATTATCCTATTAATTAGTTTTCTACTGCTAAAGTTTGCACCTAAACCAGTATTCAAATATACAATCCCTATATTTTTTGGTGCTACTTTTTTAGTTTTTTTGTTTGCTAGGTTTTATCTTAGTATAGTTGTTTTTTAAGGCGAATTATTGTTTAAAAAATATTTGAGGTATGTTTAAGAAAATGTTTGGTTATACATGGTATTGAGTCTATCATTAAAGAATATGATAATTTTCTATATAAAGTAACAACAAATTAAGGAATGAATATTTATGGCTAGAATAGATTATTCGTCTTGGGCAAGGTTGTCCCTATCTATTTCAAATCTGAAACTAGATAAAAATAATCCCAGAATTCCATATTACATACCAACAAAAACAACTAAAGATATTCTTTCTTATTTATTTGAACATGAAGATATAGAAAAATTAGCTGAAAAGATAGTAGGTAAAGGCTTTATCAATCATGAACCAATATATGTAACAAAAGAGAATGATTCTTATGTTGTTATTGAAGGTAATCGAAGAATATCAGCTTTAAAATGTTTACTAAACCCATCACAAGCCCCATCTGTTAAATTGACAAGAAAGTTTGAGAAATTAAAAAATAAATTAGGAAATGATCTTATAGATAAAGTTGAAGTATATGTTGCACCATCTAGGATTGATGCTCAAAATGTGTTATTTGAATTACATGCAGAAGGAAAATTACAATGGAACCGTCAGCAAAAAAACAATTTTATTGTTGGCGCTGGCGCAACTAGTGGGGAATCAATAGAAGAAATTGCTGCTAGATTTAATGTGAAACCCTCTGAGATTCAAGATTCTGTGCAAGAATACTACTTAAATCGATATTTTACCGAATTAGGTTTGCCAACTGATATAGAAGAAAAAGCTCTAAATACTAATTTTAGCCTAACTAATTTATCTAGATTGGTTAATACTAATTTATTTAAACAAATAACTGGTTTTAAAATTAATGATGGAAAATTACAAACCCAAATATCCAAAAATAAATTTAATTATCTTATAAGCTACTTTGTTCGAGATATAATTGATAAAAAAATAGACTCAAGAAAACTGAATAAAGTTGAAAAAATTGAGGAATATATTAATAAAATTTACAATTCAATACCTGATGATATTGAAGATAATGGTGCGGTTGATTTTGGGCCAGAGAATACTCAAAATGTAGACGAACCTCCTATTAACAAAAAAGAAAAAAAGAAAAGAAAATCTCCCGAAATGTTAATACCTAAAAATAAGACTTACCATACAGGATCACAAAAATTAGATATTCTTATTGAGGAGGCTCAAGGTATAATTATTGATATGCATAAAAATGCAAGTGCATTATTGTTAAGGACAATATTAGAATTGGCTGTTGTGAGAACATTTGAAATACATAACTCTAGAAATCAATGTATTAATCAAAATGGAAGAACTAAAAATCTTTCTGATAATTTAAATGCCTTAACTAAAAGAGATAGTTGGTTTAGTAATAAAGCATATTTGTATGATTTAAAAAAATTCATTGATAATCAAAGCACAAATTGGAATAGTCTAGAATCTTTAAATCGATATGCTCATGGCGAATTTATTTTACCCGATAAAGAAATGTTGAGAGCTGTTTGGTTGATTACAGAACCACTCATTTTGATGTGCGAAAATAAGAATTGACTCTATCTTTGATGTGGCCATAATATTATTTTTAATATATTATGGTCATTTAAACAATAAACTAAAGCATTTATGACAAATAACAGTTCACCACTAAGATATCCTGGAGGAAAAGCAAAATTTGCTCCTCACATTGAGTCCATAATCAAATCAAATCAAATTACTGGTGGCGATTATTATGAAGTTTATGCTGGTGGTGCAGGCGTTGCATTGAAACTTCTTTTTAGTGATTATTGTAAAAATATTCACATTAATGATGCAGATTTAGCAATTTATTCTTTTTGGAAATCAATAACAGAAAATACAGATGCTTTCATTCAATTAGTAAATGATACAGAAGTGTCTATTGATGAGTGGCATAAACAAAAGAAAATATTAAATGATCCACTTAATTACTCAATGACTCAATTAGGATTTGCCACATTTTTCCTAAATCGTACAAATCGCTCAGGAATATTGAAAGGTGGTGTTATTGGAGGGCTAAAACAGCAAGGAAATTACAAAATAGATGCAAGATTTAATAAACATAACTTAATAAAAAAAATAAAAAAAATTGGTGATGTTTCCAATAGAATTCATATACATAATAAAGATGCAGCAGAATGGTTATTAGAAATAAACAATAATATCACATTTAAAGATATTGTTTATTTGGATCCCCCCTACTATGTTAAAGGACAAGGATTGTATCGAAATTTTTACCAACATGATGATCATATAAAAATTAGAAATATTTTAGATTCTGTGGATTTTAACTGGATCGTTTCTTATGATAATAACGAAAACATCATAGAAATGTACAAAGGTTATGTACAACAAGAGTATGCTTTAAATTATAGTTTGCAGGATAAAAAAAAGGCAACAGAGATTATTATTTATAGCCCTTCACTGAGAATTCCTTTCTAAAGATGTAACTATCCCCTAAAATAGTACAGCAAAAAAGTAGAAAATTCTCTATGATAAAAGAAAAGGGGATTTAATTATGAAAAAAATGACTGAACACCAAATCGTAGCTATTTTAAAAGAAGCAGAGGTAGGTGTACCCGTTAAAGAGTTGTGCCGTACATATGGCATGGGTAATTCAACTTTTTATAAATGACGGGAAAAATAGGACGGTATGGAAACGTCGGATATTAAACGCTTAAAGGAGCTTGAGGCCGAAAACCGTAAGCTTAAACAGATGTTTGCTGAGCTAAGTTTAAAATCACAGCATCAGGAACAAATCATAAAAAAGCTTTAGTGCCCACAAAGGCACGTAAAACGTGGGCACAGCAACTACAACAAAATCATTCGGTTACTATTGCTATGAGTTGTGCCATTGTTGGCTTAAGCCGTTGTGCTTACTATTATCAACCTAAGTTGCAGGATGACTCGGTGATTATTTCGGTGTTGAATGCTGTCACAGACCGGCATTTACGCTGGGGCTTTCCTAAATGTTTTAATCGTATCAGAAAGCTCGGCTATAAATGGAATCATAAACGTGTTTATCGAGTGTATTGTGAGTTAAAACTGAATCTTAAAACAAAACGAAAACAACGAATTCCACCTCGGGAGCCAGAAAAGTTATTGGCTCCCAATAAACAAGGTGAATGTTGGTCAATGGATTTTATGAGTGAC
>NZ_LZHP01000010.1:0-40530 GCF_001690605.1 Gilliamella sp. Nev6-6
ACTGATACTGACAAAACCCAATGATACAGAAATAAGAAAGGTTATCGGACTTAAATTGGCAAAAAGTGATTTTAATGCGGTTAGGCTTGAAGTTGAGTTGCTTTTTTCACCGCCTATCGGTGTCTTAGCAATATCAGCAACCACCATCTGCATGTTACGCTTTTTGTTAAAAATAACTCGATATAACTTCTTATTCATTGCTAATTCCTTATCCTTGATTTCTTGATTTTATTCGATATTGCCTCTGTAGTTCTAATACGGCATAGCTGACCGCGGTCTTGCCGTTTACTCATCAATAAGCTAATTACCTAACCTTCCAAGCAGCCACGCTCTACCTGTTATGTCAGTCTCTTTAATGGAATAAACCACGGTAATTGGTCTCGCTCCATTAACGCTACATGATCAATGTTAAAACAAGGTGCTTCAGTCGGAAAATCTATCCCTTTTGTGGTAACGTTCGGGGGGGTAATAAACGAATAGCGGGGGCGGTAGAACTAAGCCAATTTTGTCGTGCTTTTTGTCGTTCTTGCTGGTGGGGCAACTGCTGATCGCCCCGTGCCTGTATTGGGTGAACTTCAGCCAATACAGAGGTAAAGGGTAAGATCACAAAGGCTAAACTTACTAGATATTTTATAGAAACTTTCATCGGAAAACTTATTATCGTATCAATTTTATTCAAATGCTAGACAAAATTTGATCAGGATATTAAATGGCATTAGGCTCAATGTCCATATAAAATATTATTAAATAATATCTTTTTATATTATTTTTAAAGATATTTTTATTGCTTATGCAAGTTTACCTATTTTGGTTTTTATTGTAATTTTCTTGGATTAAAACATGAGGTGCAATTCGTTGGTATGCCGAACTTTTTAGCACAAAAAATATAAGGTTATAGATTCATTTTATATTCAATCAATGACTGATAATTTAAAGACAAACGAAACCTGTTATCATTAAACCAATCCACATAGTGATTAAATTGCAACCTAAGCTGTTTAAGTAAATCGAAAATCGTGTTTGACACAAATTCAGTCTTCACCGTTTTAAATGTCGCTTCAGCAACCGTATCATCATAGGGACTTCTCTTATTATTTAATGAACGCTGCATGCCAAATTCCTTTAAACATTCACAAAGTAAATAATTATCAGATTCTTTTTCTCTATCTGAATGAAATAACTTAACTAAATTTAAATTAATGGGAATTTGACTGATAGCATCCATAACCAATTGAGTATTCTTATGCCTTCCAGCACTTCGTCCCACGATTTCTCGATTGCTTACGGTTGATTCGTTGCTTTTTCTGTATCAACACAATATTTTTTACAGGTATATTTCGACACCAAACCCTTTTCTTGTATAATTCGACCAATTCGGCGTCTAGATAATATTATGTCTTGCTTTCTAAGCTCTGCCTGTAGTCGACTATGTTACATAGGCTTGATAGTTATCGTTAAACTTTTTTTCGCTTTTTCACCAAGCATTTTATCTGTTTTTTTCTGATTAATTGTTGTTGATAATAAAATCGATTTTTTGACATTTGTAAACATCGACATAATGCTCGTAAGCTACATCGGTATTAATTTTCTGTGATTAACTTGATTTTTGCCCTATTACTAACTTAGCTTGCTTTAGAATGTTATTCTCCATTAACAAACGCTTATTTTCTTTACGTAGGACTATAAGTACATTTTCTTGAGTATTACGATTGCCTTGAGCAGTAAACTCTTCGGTGGTTTGATATTGTTTTATCATATTATCTAATGCGAATTTAGTTAGGTCATACTCAGTGACAATATCCGCTCGTTTTTACCATTTTGATATAGCATTACCAACTATTTTTTATTCGCAAGTAAAACTGCGTTTTTCTCTTCTTGACATGTAATTTATCATTGTTGATGCCTTTTTGTTTATCATAACAATGACCTTATAAAGCGAGTAATAATTAGTGTAACCTATCCATGCTTATTGAGTAGCTGAGCTACCGCTTTTTTATTCTTTCCGACTTGTAATAATACGAAAATCGGGAATCGTTCCTTCCTAGAAAGGTGATTATAATGCATAGCAACCTCCAAACTATGGTGGTGCGAAGTAGCGAGTATAAATCATCTTTCTATTTTCTTCACTCCACCGAGTTTAAAATTGCACTTCGTGTTTTAATCTAAGAAAGCAAAAATAAAAAATCAAATAAAATCAATATCTTTTCTGACTGCTTTTTTAAGTGGCAAATAGCTTATTTTGGGAGGATTGTTATGGTTTTTGGCGTTTTGACTTTTGTAAATAAAATAAACGATTGATGATAACCGCCGATCTAGAGGATTTTATGCGCAATCCCCCAGTATCCCTCGTGCGGTTGCAGAATCATATCTTTTAACAACCATTGGCGGGTTAAAAATAGGAATATTTTTTCCTTAAAAAGGATTCAGAAAAGCTATTGATTTTATTAAGTTTTTTATTTGTGTTTTTAAGTTAAATCCAATAATTTTTGTAAAATAAATAGCGTTTCAGTATAAAATTAAATTTTGTTTTTGCTGGTATACTCTGTCATTGAATAAGACAAAACAACCTGTTTCAACTATAAACAATGAACGTATTTTTCTATAAAAACCACCTAGTAAAACTTTAATTTTATTAGGCGGTTAAAGAAAGTTAGGTATCTTTATACCTAATTTGTTACAAAAAATCGCTTAAAATTTTTAATCATCACTATAGCCTAAGCTTCGTAAAGCTCGCTCATCATCAGCCCATCCCGCTTTAACTTTTACCCAAAGTTCTAAATGGACTTTGTTGTCAAAAAAGGATTGCATATCTTTGCGGGCTTCGATGCCTATTTTTTTGATTTTTTCGCCTTTATTGCCGATGACCATTTTCTTTTGCCCATCGCGTTCAACTAAAATCAATCCGTTAATTCGGTACATTCCGTTGCGTTCATCCACTTTGAATTGTTCAATCTCAACCGTTACCGAATAAGGTAATTCATCACCTAAAAAGCGCATGAGCTTTTCACGGATGATTTCTGATGCCATAAAGCGTTGCGAGCGGTCGGTTATGTAATCTTCAGGAAAATGGTGTTCACCTTCTGGTAAATGTTTTTTGACGATATCTTTTATAATATCAATACATTCGCCTTTTTCAGCGCTAATTGGTACAACATCAATGAAATTTGCTTTTTGGCTGATCGTTTGTATATGTGGTAATAATTGTGTTTTGTCACTAACGTTGTCAATTTTATTAATCACTAGCAATATAGGGCTTTTGCAGTCTTTTAACTTGTTAGCGACCATTTCATCATCATCATTCCAATGTGTCCCTTCAACCACAAAAATAACAAGCTCAACATCACCAATTGAGCTACTTGCCGCTCGGTTCATTAAGCGGTTAATCGCCCTTTTTTCTTCAATATGAAGTCCTGGTGTATCAATATAGATAATTTGATCGTTATTTTGTGTGTCGATACCGATAATGCGGTGGCGGGTCGTTTGCGCTTTACGTGATGTAATCGAAACTTTTTGTCCAAGCAACTGGTTTAATAGCGTTGATTTACCTACATTTGGTCGCCCGACAATGGCGACAAACCCGCAATGTTGTGTTGTTTCTATCATTTTATACCTAATTGGTTGAGAGCTTCTTGTGCGGCAGCTTGTTCTGCTTTTCGGCGACTTAAGCCCCGCCCCAAATACTCGTGGCTATCGTCGTCAATTTTACATTGAATTAAGAACTCTTGTTCATGATTATCACCTGTGACTTCAAGAATTAAATAACACGGACGAGGGCGATGAGTTCCTTGTAAATATTCTTGTAATCTTGTTTTGGCATCTTTTTGTTTAATGCCAGGTTGGATTTGGCTTAATCGCGTTTGATACCATGATAAGATTAACAGGCGTATTGTTTCGATGTCGCTATCTAAGTAAATGGCTCCAATAATAGCTTCGACAGCGTCAGAAATAATGGATTCGCGACGAAACCCTCCACTTTTTAATTCACCTTGCCCCAAAATAAGGTGATCGCCCAACTTGAAATCTTTTCCAATTTCGGCAAGTGTTTGCCCACAAACCAAGGTTGCTCGCATTTGGCTTAGATCACCTTCATCTTGTTTGACAAAGCGATGATAGAGTTCATCAGCAATGACGAAACTTAAAATAGAATCGCCTAAAAACTCTAAACGTTCGTTATGCAGTTTATTAGCACTTCGGTGAGTAAGTGCTAATTCAAGTAAAGAGAGATCCTGAAACTGATAGCCGATAGATTGTTGAATTTCAGTAAATGTTTTCATAATGATTAATGTATGCCACCAATACGATTAAAGCGGATACCTGTAGGCCATTCGTTTGGTTGTTTTTCAAAGCTGATCCAAATTGCTGTAGCTTTACCAACAAAGTTAGCTTCAGGCACAAAACCGAAATATCGACTGTCGCCGCTGTTATCACGATTGTCGCCCATCATAAAATAATGACCTTGTGGTACGATCCAAGTAGCATCAGGTTGACCATCTTGGTGATAATAATATCTTGGGTTTTCTTGTGAACCTTGTGTGATTAAGATTTCGTGCGCTCTGTCGCCTAAGGTCTCTTGTTGAATTTTCATATTCAATGTCACAATAGATTCAGAGTCGACAATACCTTTATCAGCATATTGTTCTACAGTATAAAAACTAGGGTTTGGTTTCAACTGTTCGTGAACTTCTTTCCAATTGCTTGACTTAGGTTCGCTGTAATGCAAATCAAGTGGTTGCAATTGTTGGCCTTGGCAATTTATATCGGTTGGTTGGCAGGCCGGGTAGATTAGAACTTGCTTTTCTTTAACCTGATACACGATTTTATCGCCAGGCATACCAACAACCCGTTTAATCAGATCCATGCTTGGAATATCAGGGTGCTTAAATACAGCCACATCACCACGTTTAGGTTTTCCTGTAGGGATGATAACAGTATTGGTAATAGGATCACGCATGCCGTATGCATATTTTTCAACAGCAATAAAATCGCCAATTAATAACGTTTGCATCATTGAGCCAGATGGAATTTGAAACGGCTCATATATAAATGAGCGAATAACAAACACCACAAACAAAACTGGGAAAAATGATGATAAGTTTTCAACCCAGCCTTTAGGCTTGCCAACTTGAGCAAGGACTTTTCCATCGACTTCACCATCGCTTTGTGTGCGGATTTCTTCAACTTTGCGTTGTCTTGCTGGTTTCCATTTGAATTTTTCTAAAAACCAAAAAATACCTGTAATAAGTGTCGCTAATGTTAATATGATGGCAAATGTTCCAGCCATTTTTTTCCCTCTTTAAATAAATCTTTTTATCGATTTGTCTTTAATTGGTTAATCTTTCCCTACATGCAAAATCGCTAAAAATGCTTCTTGCGGTAATTCCACATTACCTACTTGTTTCATTCGCTTTTTACCTTCTTTTTGCTTCTGTAGAAGTTTCTTTTTACGGCTTACGTCGCCACCGTAACATTTGGCTAATACATTTTTACGTAATTGTTTTACGGTTGATCGTGCTATAACATGATTACCAATAGCTGCTTGAATGGCGATATCAAATAGTTGACGGGGAATAAGATCTTTCATTTTTTCAACTAATTCTCGCCCTCGATATGGTGCATTATCTTTATGGGTGATTAAAGCTAATGCATCAACGCGTTCACCGTTAATTAATACATCCAATCTTACCATGTCGGCAGCTTGGAATCGTTTAAAACTGTAATCTAATGAGGCATACCCGCGCGATGTCGATTTTAACTTATCAAAAAAGTCTAATACAACTTCAGTCATTGGGATTTCATACGTTAAAGCAACCTGATTGCCATGATAAACCATGTTGGTTTGTACGCCGCGTTTTTCAACACATAATGTAATTACGTTACCTAAATAAGTTTGTGGTACTAATATGTTACATTCAGCAATCGGTTCGCGTAATTCTTGGATGTTATTTACTGCCGGTAATTTAGCTGGGCTATCAACATAAATTGTTTCGTTCAATGTGGTTAGCACTTCATAAACAACCGTTGGCGCGGTAGTGATAAGATCGAGGTTGTATTCACGCTCTAAACGCTCTTGAATGATTTCCATATGTAGTAAGCCAAGAAAACCACAACGGAATCCAAATCCTAAAGCGCCTGAATTTTCTGGCTCATAAAATAGTGAAGCATCGTTTAGGCTCAATTTTCCAAGCGCATCACGGAAAGCTTCGTAATCGTCAGAACTGGTTGGAAATAACCCTGCGTAAACTTGTGGTTTGACCTTTTTAAAACCTGGTAATGGGGTTTGTGCAGGTGCTTTTGCCAAAGTCAGAGTATCCCCCACTGGAGCGCCTAATATATCTTTGATAGCACAAACAACCCAACCTACTTCACCACAATTGAGGCGCTGTGTGTCTACTTGTTTTGGAGTAAAAATACCTAGCCTGTCCACGTTATAAGTCATGCCAGTACTCATTACTTTGATCTTATCGCCTTTGTTTAACTCACCATTTTTAATGCGAATTAGTGAAACTACACCTAAGTAGTTATCAAACCATGAGTCGATAATTAGTGCTTGTAATGGCGCATTTGAGTCGCCTTCTGGTGGAGGGATGTCGCTAACTAATTGTTCAAGTACATCAATAACACCAACACCAGTTTTAGCCGAACAGCGAACCGCATTACTTGCATCAATGCCAACAATATCTTCGATTTCAGCCGCAACACGTTCTGGTTCGGCTGCGGGTAAATCGATTTTATTAAGAACGGGGACAACTTCAAGATCCATATCTAACGCGGTATAGCAGTTTGCTAGTGTTTGTGCCTCTACCCCTTGCCCTGCATCCACAACTAATAATGCACCTTCACAAGCAGCGAGCGAACGAGATACTTCATACGAAAAATCAACATGCCCTGGCGTGTCGATAAAATTAAGCTGATAGGTTTCGCCATTTTTAGCATGATAATCAAGTGTTACACTCTGTGCTTTAATCGTAATGCCACGTTCACGCTCAAGATCCATTGAATCGAGCACTTGAGCTTCCATTTCTCGATCTGAAAGCCCGCCACAAATTTGAATGATGCGGTCTGAAAGCGTTGATTTACCATGGTCAATATGGGCAATGATTGAAAAATTGCGGATATTTTTATTCATATTAATAAATTAGTATCTTGGTTATTAACGGTTAACTATCTAAAGTGCCTTTTGGTTATTACCAGCATTGCTAATAATTACATAGTCAGAAAGAGGAACATTTTACACATTTATCACTACTAAGCATAGCGTTATCGAGAAGTTTGTCTTTATTTCTGGATAATATTTTGTGCAATACGCTCAACAGTAGTTTGTGGCAAATTACCAATGATGATAATATTTTTGTGCCTAAAGTTCGTTGAATAAATAGTCCGCCCGCCTTGTTGGATGATTTGATTTGATTGTTTAGCTTGCTCAGAAGATACATTAACCGTAAACGAAAACACACCATCTGAGTACAATTTAGTCGCAATATCAGAGCGATAAAAATTCAAATTATAGGCAGCTATTTCTTTAAACCCTTTAGGCAACCAAGCTAATCGCCATTGACCAAGCACATCTTTTTGCTTTTCAATCGATAATAAAATCGGATAAGTTCGGCTGTTGATGTAGTTTGCCAGTTCATTCTTATCAAAATCTTTCTCAAGTTGAACCACTTTTAGTTGGTTGATGACATCATTATTTTGATCTAATAAATCAATTCTCATCGGTAAATCGGTTTCATCATCAATCCAAATCACATAGCTATAACGGTCGTTATCTTTAGCGACAACTTTTACCAATTGTACACTTCGGTTAGCAGTTCTAGTTTGACCTAATTCAATAAAATCATAAATGTCTTTAAGCGCATCGAAATTGTTATAAATCACATCAGGAAAAGCTTCCAAAATACGTGAGCTTGTAATAGAAAATGATGGGCTATCAGGCTGAAAATAACTGGTGACGCCTTTATGTAAAATGATCTCTTTATCAGGACCTTCAAGATAACGCAAACACGCATTAATATCTTCTTTTTTAGTAGCGCCCAAATGGCTATATTCAAATGTGCTTACATATTGGTTTTTATCTTGAGATAAAAAGTAAATTCGGTAATCTTGCGTTTTTACAGCATGATTCATTCTATTTAAGCGTATTAGGGCATCGTCGGTATCTTGAGCAAAAATAGACGCTGAAAAAAACACAAAAAACAGAGCAAATATAATATTTCTGCTCTGTTTTAGAGAATATATAACAAAATAATGTAATGATTTCATTTCGAATTAACGAGCATTTAATCTTTTTTGTAATTCATAATCTTGTACAAGCAATCTAATTTTGTCATATTGGCGTTTTTCAAGTAATTGCTGATCGTTTTGTTGGTGAGTTCCCCCCACTGGTGCAAGGTTTACCCCTACTGGTACTGTATTTAATATAGGGCTTGCGTTAACACTATCTGCTTGTCCTTGATGATATTGCACACCAACAATAATGCCAAGGGTTACACACGCTGCAAGCCCAACTTGGCTAGCTTTAGCAAAAAAGTCTTTAACGTGAATCCACATGAGATTTTCAGATTTTGGTGGCGCAGTGGCTTCAACACTAGGTTGATTTGTCGGTTGGTTATATAAATCTTCAGCCATAATTACTTTAGCTACTTGCTTAGAAACATCTAGCGTTAATAAGCTACTATGCAACTCGCCACGCATTGTATTTCTTACAAGGTGGTAGCGCTGCCAGCATGACTGCAAACTTTCGTCATATGATATAGCATCGACAATATGATCATTGTCAAACTCACCGTCCATAAGTAATGAAAGTTGCTCTTTCTGTTCTATTTGCATAGTAAATACCTTAAATTTATGACTAATGCTTTCAATTTGTTTGTAACTGTTAACTTGTTTGTAACCGTTAACTTGTTTGTAACCGTTAACTAAGTAATGGTTTAATTTTTTCATCAATTGCATCGCGTGCTCTAAAAATACGTGACCGCACTGTCCCTACAGGGGTATCCATAATTTTAGCGATTTCTTCATAGCTTAAACCGTCAATTTCGCGCAACATGATTGCCGTTTTTAAATCGTCGGGTAATGCCTCTATCGCAGCAAATACTGTTTTTTTCACTTCGTCTGAAAGCGCTAAATTTTCAGGATTATCGAGATCTCTCAATGAATCTGCACCTTCGTAACTTTCAGCCTCGTTAGCATCAATATCTGATGCTGGAGGACGCCTTCCTTGAGACGCTAAGTAATTCTTTGCCGTATTAACCGCAATTCGATACAACCATGTGTAAAAAACACTTTCACCTTTAAAAAGGCTTAATGAACGGTATGCCTTTATAAAAGTATCTTGCACAACATCAGGAACTTCAGACGCTAATACATAACGAGAAACCAAATAAGCCAATTTGTTTTGATAACGAACAACAAGTAAATTAAAAGCGTTTTTGTCTCCCTTAAGAACGCGATCAACTAGTACTTGGTCTGTTACTTGCTCCCCCATTAAAGGCCATTCCTTATTGTGTTAATAACTGTCGTTCGGCCCAAATTTGCGCACACAAACAGTTAGATTCTTAAATTGAAAAAAAGTTCCCACTATTTTAATAGAAATTTAATTATTTTACTCATTAATTGTAAATATTTAATCTTTATATACTCAAAAATAAGTTTTTCTGAAGTTTTTTGACAACGATTACTGCAAATAAGATCGGGTTTCGATTTTTTTAATTAAGCGGAACGATCTCTCGCTCACCACGTTCATTATAAGTGATTTGATAAAATTGAGGTAGATTAAAATTAACCGAGCTACTGGTGGTAAACGTAAAACGATCGTCAGATAAAACATAAAATTCGTTGATATCTTTCACCATATTATCTCTTGAACCGTTGCAGTTACGATAAATTTCAACTTGATTATGTTCATTTAAGATGAAAAGATCAAAGCCCGAATCGGTATTTTCAAAGAAGAATTGAATAATCCCAGCATAAGCAACGCTATCAATTTCTTTCGGTAGTTCGTTAGTTTCGTCTAAAATATTCAGTGGCCTACCTTGTATTTTATTATTTGATACCGCGCCATAAAAATCAATTGCATTGTCAAATTGATGGCTTGATACACCTAGTCGTTCAAAAAACAGATACCAAGAAGCTCCTCCAACCCTTAATGGTTTGACTTGCGTTGAGTTGTTTTCAGTGGTGGTTAAACGTAAATCAATACATTCATCCATTAGCTTTTTCATGTCTTGCTTGATTTCATTGCTTAGGTATTCACTATAACAAAAAATTTCGATTGAACTGGGCAAGTCAGCGTCTTTGTGCATACGATTTAACAAAGCCTTAATCGCTTCAAGCACCGATAGTGTACCACTAAAATGAAGTACGCGAATTTCATTCCATGAATTACGATAAAGAAGATCTATCGATCCCACCAAGCTCAGCTCATGCTGACCATAATTAAGCACGCTATTAGTTACTTGATCGTCTAATTCAATATTCACTGTTGGATCGTCTTCTAAATTTAAAATAATGGCTAAATGACGAATTTCACATGGTCCATATAACTGATCTTCAGTTGCTGTAGGTACATCAATAGGAAAATATTTTTTTAGATCCTCAATCAACTTATTAATTTTTGTGTTGTTTCGATTTTCTCCATCGCGATAATAAAAAGAGGTAGAATCGGCTATTAAGCCGTTAAAGTAACACCATCCTACTAGTTTTACTAAATATTTGCTGTATTCTAGATATTGATGACCAACAATTGATTTCAACATAGGTTTTTGATTATAAACATACCACCCAGATCGATTAATGCGGTCTTTAGCAACATGAATAAATGTTAATACCTCTTCTTGTAGATTATCCGATATATTAAGCTTTAAAGTGGTAATCTTGCCCGGCAGTACTTCAAAAGCAGCATAAAGCTTTCGTGTTAATATCGCCAAATCTTTAGGGCTAATCTGTGAGTCTAAATTATTACGCCGACCAAAATTAAGCAAATTTCGATAACCCGCCATCATGGTGTGTAACAAAATTTCGTGCATTTCTCGAACTTGTCCTATTTTCCATTTTTGGCAAGCATCTAATTTTGCAATTTGTTGTTTATTCCATCCCCAGCTTTTAACTAAGTCACTCAGTATAGCACGGCGCCAAGAAGGTGATTTCATTGGAATAGAGAGCTTTTCATTTATTTTTAAATAAAAACAGTTGCGAATTAACTCAAGTCGTTGCCAATCGTTAATTTCAATAAGATATTTACTGATTCTATCTAATAACATGTAATACGAATCTAGATACATTCCATTATGTATTTCACCCTTTTGAATAAATTCTCTCATTTGATAAGCAACTGGCTTATTTTGGGGATAGATCCATGAATATGCTTCTAATAACATAGTTTTAAGCACAGCTTTAAAAGGTGAATCAATGCTTTTATAAAGTTGCCACAAACTTGCACCAAAATACTCTTCAGCTGATAGATTTGTTAACGGGCCAAAATCAATCCACTGATCTCGTTCAATTAAATTAAGATCAACCATGGCGTTAACACATTGTTCATAAGTGGAGTAAATGACGTTATTCACAGTAAAGTTATGGGGCACCACAAACCACAACAAAAATTTGCCAGCTAATAAATTTGCGGAGCGGTAAAACTCCTCAAGCAACAAAATGTGCTGTGCAGAACCACAATTCTCGCCCATTAAGCATTCATGATGTTTATTAATAAACCGATCGGCATCAACGACAAATAATGTTAATTTAACTTGCAACGTTGCAGCCCAGTCTTCAATTAGACGACATTTTAACTGTAAGAATTCTTTTTGTTGGTCAGTTAAACTATTTTCAATACATATCCAAATATCAAGATCCGATTGAACCGACTGCCCCATAGAACAGGTGCTGCCCATTGAATATAAAGCTGATATTGCAGGAGCTCGAGTCACTTTAGTTTTATTTTTGGTGGGAGCAAAATTAAATTTATGTTTAAGTAGTTTTTTTGTATCAGTAGATAATTGATAACAAGCAATCCCTGAAGGTATATTACCTTCCATATATCCGGGTAATTCAGGCGTATGATAGTGAAAAAGAGCAGGAAGCAACAAAAATACTTGTTGAAATTCATCAGGCATGCCAACAAGAGCTCGTTCACGCTTTAGATTGGCAAGCTCTTCAAGTTCTTTTTTTATGTTATTGATATAATATTGCATAGCTTCAATTAGGTAAAACACGCGTATTAAACTAACGCATTAGGTAAATCTAGCATGTTATTAGTGCAAGGTAAATAGGGCTAAAATTTAATCTTAGAGTAAAACACATTAATATGATCACAATTGAAAATATAACTAAACAAATCCAAAAAAAGCAGGCAACTAAATTTGTCGATAATAAAGCTGCGGTATTGTTACCAATCGTCGAGGTTAATCACCAATTGCATCTGTTATTTCAGGTCAGATCAGAAAAGCTAAAATGGCAACCTGGCGATATCTGTTTTCCTGGTGGTCGGGTTGAATTGGCTGACCCAAATCCCCAATACACCGCCAAGCGTGAGACTGTTGAAGAATTAGGTATAGCCTACAATCAAATAACGATTTTAGGGCAATTACCTAAATTTATTGCAACATTAGGTATGATTATTTACCCATTTGTAGGCACAATAAGCTCGCTAAATGATTTGCAACTAAACCATGACGAAGTAAAACAAATCTTTACCGTTCCGGTTGAGTGGTTTATTCATAACCGCCCAATGAGTGCAACAATGTTTGTAGGGCATAAACCTGCCGATGATTTCCCTTTTAATATCATTACTAACCGTTCACAAAACTGGCAAAAACGATCCGAGCATCCCGTTTATTTTTATCAGTATCGTAATAGGGTTATTTGGGGATTAACCGCTCAAATTCTTATGCATTTCATCGAAACAATTCGTGAATAATCTATAGGGTAAATACAATTTTACAAAAGTAATCACAGATTTAATCAACAAAAAGTTAACACTTTTTTTAACAATTTATTTCATTTTAAGCAATTCGTGCTAGGCGCTATTCTATTTAATGAAAAGAACTTGAGGATTATCACTGAACATCTTATAACTATAGATAGTTGTTTTACAATTCATTCAAACCAAAACAACTATTATATGTCTTAACACTTTTTACAAGTAGACAAGGACAAAACATTCTGGAGCTCCACAAGTTAGAACATTCTCAAAGCAACACTATATTAATATATCTGTAAATTAAATAAGCGTTAACAAAGTGATTTTCTATTTTAATAATTCAAAACGAAGGATTCAATCATGAAACGTTTTACCAAAACTTCTATTGCTTTAGCCGTACTATTATCTTTACCCGTTGCGAGTCTTTACGCTGCTGAACCTTTGACAGACAAAGAAAGTAGGCATCTAGTGCCATTAAAAGAAATTTCAGTGACTGGCAGTTACTTACAAGCCGATAACGCAGCTAATGATATTTCACGCGCAGCCGACGAAGCGGGAGCTAAATATTACCACATTACTGCCATCGAAAGTCCAGCTAATGGCACTTCATCAGATCGCGCTATTGTTTATGCCAATATTTATCAATCTAATGCACCTATTGCCGTGCAAAAAGATGAAACCACCTATAATGGTGTAGTTTCTTATAATCGTTCAAAGGCACTTTACTATTTACCATTTGAAATTGTTAAATTTAAAGGTAATTACAATAACACATCCGAAATCACCCAAGCAGCAAGTAAATTAGCCGCTGAGAAAAATGCTTATGCGTTTTATATCGATTCAATTTCGTCGGCTAATGCCAGCAGTCAAGCAGAGGATATCGAAGTTTATTTATACAAACAAGATGCACCAATTAGAGATTATATCGCTACAAATGCGATACAAGGTCAAGATGCTTACGAAATCAGTAGTGAAGCATTTAAACATATGACCCCATTTAGTACAATTAGCTTCCATGGTGTATTTAACAATACTGCAGAAATTAGCTCGGCTGCACAAAAACATGCTATTGCTAATGGCGCCCATTTTTATTACGTAAAAGAAGTATCAACCAATCCTGCAAACACAGCGCAAACGGTGTTTGTAAGCCTATATAAATAAAGTCACAGTTTTCTAAAATAAGTTCTACATGAGCAATGTTTTTTGCTCATGTGGGCTTCACATCAAAAACGTTAATCTAAAACATTAGCTTTCATGGTAATTGCTTAATTATTAATATCAATTTTTAACTAAAATCGGTCAGATATCCCAAATTAAGCATACAGATAACATCCTGCCAATCTCATTTAGCAAAGACAAATAGATAGCAATTAGGAATTTCAATCGAAAGATACACTTTTGCAATCAAAATGATCAAAGCATGGCTGGGGTACCAGGATTCGAACCTGGGCGTGGCGGGATCAAAACCCGCTGCCTTACCGCTTGGCTATACCCCAATTAAAGGATAAACATTAAGATTAAATGGTGCGGGTGGAGAGACTTGAACTCACACACCTTGCGGCGCCAGAACCTAAATCTGGTGCGTCTACCAATTTCGCCACACCCGCACTGGATACTTCCGGTAAAAGTATTACCCAATCTTAATGGTGGCTACGACGGGATTCGAACCTGTGACCCCATCATTATGAGTGATGTGCTCTAACCAGCTGAGCTACGTAGCCATTCATTCGCAACGTCGTAACCAACATTGCGAGGCGCATTATGCTTGTGTTACGACAAATCGTCAACCCTTTTTTTAAGATATTTTGAAAAAAAGTTGCGATTGATTAAGATGCAATCAAATCCAGTTTATTAACGCTTCAATTCGCCTTTTTTGTAACTCGCAATGAATTTGTTTTCCAGTATAACCATCAGCAATAATGTGTTGCACGTTAACACCATTGGCGATGCTATAAGCTTCTTTTAAATAATTTGCTTGTGTAAACGATGTTGTTTTAGCGAAAGCTTGGCTTGCGATGATTAATTGATTTAGGTGCAAAGGGTTGCGCCATACATCAATGTTATTTAACAACGAAACAATTTGCTCAGCAGTGAGTGTCTGCGCTCTTTCAACATCGCCACGATATTGGCGAGTCATAATCGCAATTTTAGTATAGTTGTTGGGGGCTTTGATTTTTGCGCACAATGATTCGACCACAGACTTACTAGGCAACAGCCCACACAATACAGCAAAACGTATAGTTAAATCGTCAGTTAGTAGGGTTGATTTTTTTAGCGCATCAAGAATATCAGCTGATAGGCATAATAATGGAAACAACAACGTAAGCGCCCCACATTGCTCAAGTACTTGAAAATAGATTTGCGGATTTGAAGTTGACAATGCTTTTTCTGTTTCCTTCCATACGCGTTCTGGCGTTAAACAACTCACCTCACCAGCTGATACCATTTGTTTCATTAAATCTAAGGTTTGTGGCGCTACAGTAAAGCCTAATTGATGAAAACGCGCTGCAAAACGTGCAACTCGTAATATACGTAGCGGATCTTCTCGAAAAGCTGGTGAGACATGCCGTAAGATTTTATGTTTGATATCATCAACACCATGATAAGGATCGATAATATTGCCATTTTCATCCATGGCAATGGCGTTAATGGTTAAATCTCGGCGAATCAGATCTTGTTCTAATGTAATTTCTTTACTAAAATCACAAATAAATCCAGTATAACCTTTACCGGATTTTCGCTCAGTCCGAGCCAATGCGTATTCTTCTTTTGTTTTGGGGTGCAAAAATACTGGGAAATCTTTACCGACTTGTTGATATCCTAATGCCAAAAGCTCCTCTGGCGTAGCACCAACAACAACCCAGTCATGATCAACAACAGGCAGATGCAACAAACTATCGCGCACACTACCTCCAACAAGATAGGTTGCACTCATCTATCGCATCCAACGATCTTTTTTACGTCGACTAGGTATAATCCTTGGTAATATAAGCCCTAAAATAAGGCCACCACCAGCTACAAGACCACCATAGGTGAACCAAGTTACAATAAGATCAAGGCGTTTATCATCCACTTGATTCAGCATTGATTCAATTCGCGTCCCCTGCTCTTTGAGCTGTTGTTCTAAAACTTCATTTTTACTTTGAAGTGTTTCAATTGTTTTTTCCGCTGATTGCAACTTTTGGATGTATTCATTGACCAATTTCTGTTGGTTCGCATCGGCGTTATCGGCTTTATCTTTATATTCTGCAAATTTTGCTTCTAACTCAGGAAAGCGTTCTTTATAGCTAGCTTGTTCGTTCAGTTTAGCCGTTTCTATCCAAGCAACACTACCATTATTAAGTTGAATACGACTGTATTTACCATCTGCACTTTTTTCTAGCTCAATGACCTTTTCTCCAGCTTTAACTGCATTAGAAAACGCATACTGCGAACCAGGGCCTCGCCGCAAATAAATATCAACATCATCTGTCACATATTTGTCTATAGCATAACTATTAAAAGCAATCGCAAAAAGCGGAAGCATTGTAATAACATTATGTTTTTTCATCATATTTACAACAATAACCTATAAATATTTACATAATAACATAAATAAATGGTAATTAGCATAATCATTTTATTTGTAAGTGGTTATCAATCTTAAAATAAAGTTAATATCCCCAGAAATGGAATTGGTTATATTTTGTGCTTTGCTAACCACCAAATAAGGAATTAAAGATACCCTTTAAGACACATAGCCATATGAATCGCCGCCTCAACAATCGCAATATAGATGTCTATTTTCGTACTGCACCTTAGCAGAGCTATATTATTTTGGTAAACGATTACAAAACTCGCAACCACAAACAATTGACAAGTTGAGCCCAACTGAACCTAATTGTTGTATAAACGCCAATATGCCATCTACTCTGTGCCCAGAAGAAAGTTTAGGTAATTTTATGCACGTCAGGGCTTGAAAGTTACCAAAATAGTAAAGGCTGACTACCAATCTTTGCAATAAAAAAACTTTTTAAAACCGATAATAGCATACTATTATTAGCAAAGATTGTATTGCTAAACTGCATTAAACCAGTCACTTTATTTTAGATAAAAGAGGCATATTGTATATGCCAAAATACTTTAATCAATTTAGGTGAAAAACCATATTAAGTTAATCGATTTTCAGTGATATTGCTTATTTTTGAGCGAACACAAAAGCTCATGGCGTTTAGTGACTACTGGATTAAAGAATTCTTGCCTCACAAAACCCCAATAACCCATTATGGTTCTTCATAAAAAAATCGCCACACGCGAACATCACTTGCAAAATTTCATGTTTATATACCAGCTTTAGCTAAAAATAACGTAGGTCTACAGTAGGTCTACACCAGTAAACCGTTAACTTTTCATCTGAACTATATAAATAAGCGGTATTGAGCTAAACCTATAATAAAGTTCAGATGATAAGTTTTATATCATATCTATAAAATTACAATTAAAACCAGACTTCGGTTTGTACACCAAAACTAATTTGATGATCTTTACCATTAAAATCAAATTTACTGATATCATTTTGTAATGCCTCTATATAAGAAACATAAAAACGGATATCGGGTCGTGAAGACAAAATACTTTTTCCAACTTTGAACGAATGATAAAGCGTGGTTTTGTATCCTTCTTCAACATAAGTTTTATTTTTGACTTTGTTCTTTTGTCGAAAATAACCAAGCTCAACACCACTTTGATTATAAGTATCCCAGATATAAGCTGGTCTTATAGCTGATTTAAAGCTTGTAAAATCGGCATGTGGGCGGTTAAGATCGTAAGAGTAAACATCATTACCTGAAGTTAACGCCAAAGCATGAGCCACAATAATATCATTACTTAGATAAGCTTCCCCTTCTGATACAAAGCGATAAGCTTTACCTCCTGTATGCGTACCAATATAGTCATTATCTGAATTACTGGCAAATTCTGGATTATTCGTATTAATATTTGCTAACTGTGAAGCAACAGAATTGGTTGCTGTCTGCAATGTAAACTGATTAAATCCACCAAAAAATTTATTTTGACGCAAAACAAAACTACCAAGCCAAGCATTTTTTACAGATACATTATCTTGGATTTTAGATTTATTTGGAGCTGAATAACGAGCATTCACCCCAAGCGTTGCATCTTTCCATAATGGAATATCACGATAGCGGATTTCTAGCTCATTTAAATCAACTTCTTCTTTTTTATGTTGAATAATTTCATTGCCATTGCTATCTATTTTAGCTACTCCTTTTTTGCTCTTTACATTTACATCTGCTCTTACTAAAGCGACATCAAAAGCGCCGATACCGACTTTAAGATTTTCAACACCAATCCCCCCACCAGCGGGTGTTTTTTGGGTTTTCCAATCAAGCATTTGAATTTCATTATAAGGTAATGAGTGCTTACCAACCCATAATTTTGCATCAGGAAAACTTGGTACAAATCCTTTTGTTTCTAAATAAATATCTGAAAATTGCATAAGATTATCATCTTGAGTATTAAATAACCCCGCAGCTTTATTTGTCGCTACGTTTCCATCAATCATAACAATAGTATCAACACGTCTTCCATCTTGATCATAGATTTTTTGCTTAAAGACAAGATCATACCAACCGCCATATTCATTACCAAATCGACCTAATGCTCCTTCAGCATAATTCTTAGGTTTACCATTACTTGAAGTTGACCAGCCACCACGAAAATAACCATTATAAGAAAAACCAATTTCATCTTTAATATAGTCTTTAAATTCAGCTAAAGTAAATGATCTCTTTTCTGGTGGATTTTCACCTAGCACGATGTCTGCTTTTGGTGTATTAACTAGCACAATTTGATTATTACTTATTTGTGTTGGGTTACTAGGTGGCTGTTGCTTTGTAAGTACTGCTTTTTGGCTATTTTTAAGCGCTTTTTTCTGATTATTTATAACAATTTGTTGTTTTTGAAGATGATTATTTAATTGAGCGAGCTGTTTATTCGACTCAATCACTTGCTTTTTCAAATCATTAGACTCTTGACTAAGTGCTAATAATTTTTGTTCTAATAATGCAATTCTTGCTTCTAATTCATCTTGAGTAGCAGCAATAGCATTTGGTAAATAACATAAACAAAGCATCGTCATTAAAACAATTCGTTTTGGTTTTACTTTACATACTGTTTTTATTAAATATTTCATTTTTCTCTACTCATTATTTTAAAGAATAAATAAAATCTTTTAGATTTAAAACAAAAAAAACCTAAAGGGTAGCCATTACTGCCCTTTAGGTTTTGCCCGCTATAGATCGGTAACAATCCAATGCTTTTTAATAAGCAATTTTAATATAGCGAATAAAAACGATTGTTCAAAAGCTAAATACTAATAGTGTGATTGATATCACATTAAAAATTATCATTTTATATACATATCGTGCAAAATACAGCCAGCAGCCTTTAAAAAATAGGAAGTGACAAAAACATTTAATAATATATAGATACCATTCTATACAGGCTAATTAGATCGTTGTTTTTCATCGGATGTAATGGATAAAAATTGTTGGGGGTGTGAGCATAACTATGATTAAAAATTATTATAAACAAGCCCTGCAAGTAGGAAATATATAAGTTTCCTTTTCATTGAAAATGGTAATTAATTATCTAGGAAGTATACGGCAAAAAGTATCTTTGATTTTTACTTTAGTCATAAATACACCTATTGAAAATTTTTATAAGTTGCAACATCTTGAAAGCATAGCACTAAAAATTGATGATGCAAATAAATTAAACAATGTTTTTCCCATCAAATAACTTATCAAGCTCTTCAATAAAGGCTTGTTCAGGTCGATGGTAAAAGACGCCATGTTCAGGCATGCCACGCAAAAACAGGTAATAAACACCGCCAAAATGCGTTTGGTATTGATAATTTGTTAAGCGATTTTTTAAAAAACGATGCAATGCTAAACAATAAAGTTGATATTGCAAATCATAGCGATGCTCACACATCACTTTTTCTAAAGCGGCTTGATGATAAGATTCAACGCACTTACCTAGCCAATTTGATTTGTAATCAACCACATAATATTTTCCTTCAAATTTAAAGACTAAATCAATAAATCCTTTTAACATGCCTTGTACAGCGTCAAAGTCTAACTTTGGGCATAATTTTGACAAATTATCATATCGTTTACATAAGCTATCTAATTGCTGGCTAGTTACCGTTTTGCGTATAGGGAGATAAAATTGCAATTCATTAATATGTTGATCCAATAATACTTTTGATAAGATTAAATTTGGCTTATGCAGTTGTGTACCCAATACTTGCTGCATCCATTTAGTTATTACACTATGCCATGCTGGTTCTAAATTTAGCTTTGTCAACATGTTATTGCATAATGCATCAAGGTTATCTGGCGTGACCTCTTCCATAATGCTATGCATTAATGTACCGACATATGCCCCTTTAGGAAAATGATGAATATCATATTGAAAATCGGCTGGCAGGGAACTGTTTGTGTCAAGTTGTGGTTCGTCCCAGTCATTAATAATATCAGGATGGTAAGCCAATATTTGATCATTATGTTTTTGTAATTCCGTGTAACTTGTGACCCGCCAATCACTTGAGATATTGCGCGAAAATACGTTAGCTGACAAAACTGGGTTTGGCAAAATTTGAGGAATATACTGCTTACACTCTACGGGTAATTGTACATCGACTAAATTAGCCATACGTTCAATTGATCTTAATTCACTATTTAATAAATAATTAATAGCAGATTGATTGGCCTTCAATGAGGCAAGACCAATGTAACAATGGTAAACAGAGCGCGTCATTGCAACATATAATAATCGTAAATCTTCAGCAAGTCGTTCGTTTTCTATTTGTTGTTTAATCTCGTCAGTTAACCGCCATACATAATTTAGCTGATAATCATCATTTTTATCATGATAAAATTGGCTATCTGATATTCGACACAATGAAATAAATGGTAACCAAACAATCGGGAACTCCAATCCCTTTGATTTATGAATAGTAATAATCTTAACGAGATTTTCATCACTTTCGAGGCGTTGCTGATGATTTTCTAAGTTAAGATCTGGGCTAACTATTTGCTTTGTAAACCAACGAATTAACGCATGTGGGCTATCTAATTCATGTGATGCATCTTGTAGTAATTCCCCCAAATGCATTAAGTTGGTTAATATTCGCTCACCATCTTTGTGAGCTAATATGTTTTCAGCTAAATGACGTTTTTTCATCATTCGGCGTAACATAACTAACACACCATAATATTGCCAAATTGCTTGGTATTGTTTGAACTCTTCAACTAAACTTTCCCATTTGTCTTGATTGTCAGTGATTTGCTCTAGCTCAGTCATGGTTTGCCCTAGCAATGACGTCATCAACGCTAACCTTAGTGTTGCTTCGTTTTCAGGCATTAAAACAGCCTGTAGTAGATTCAATACATCTTTTGCCTCATTTGACGAAAAAACACTACTATGGTTTGATAGATAAACACTTTTAACACCACAATTAGCCAATTTTTGTTGAATAATTTCTGCTTCACGCCCAGTGCGTACTAAGATGGCAATATCAGCCGTTGTTACGGGGCGCTGTTGTTTTTCATTATCAATTAATATTGATGAGTTAGATAACAAAGTCACAATTTGATCAGCACAACAATTTGCCATGTGATTTTGATAATCTGTTTTGGTTGTAATTTCGTCAGGCAATAAATATGCCGTTAAGGCACCTATTTCTTGGTTATTAATTTGCAAAGACTTTTGTTGATTCTGCTTTGCTACATCCATAGGTAAAAAAGGAATATCTTCAAATATGAATGGATTATCGCAATTAGCAAACAATTGGTTAACAGCGTTAACCATTGCTGCCGACGAACGATGGTTTACATCCATGGTAAAATAATTTTCTCCTGCCGATTGTTTAGCTTTTAAATAAGTGAATATATCAGCGCCCCGAAAACTGTAAATTGCTTGCTTAGGATCGCCAATAAACAGTAAGCCTCGATCGGTCTGTTTGTTACCATAGATATGGTTAAAAATTTGATATTGCGCAGGATCGGTATCTTGGAATTCATCAATCAAGGCAACACAGTATTTTGAAGCTATACTTTTCGCTAATCGTGCACCTGTTTTTGCATGTAATGCGCGATTAAGTTGCCCAATAAGATCATCAAAGCTCATTTCGCCATTTTTAAGTTTCTCGTTGTAAAGATCTTTTTGAATCACACTGACGATATCTATTAAAATTTGGCTACGTAAATCAAACGATTGTTTGAATAAGCCGTCAATCTGATCAAAAACAAAATGGTATGGCGCATTCTTTCCTTCTTTTGTCTTTTCGATTAATACCGATTGCTTAAATTTTTTAAGTTCATCTGGTAATTCAAACGTTTGAGTTGCGCTGTTAGCCCATGCTGATACTTTTATTACCCAATTGGGTAAATGTCGGCTACTATAAGATTGTTTGCTGACACCTGATTGAGAAATGATATCGACTAACTCATCAACCGACGCTAGCCAAGACTGCTTAACATTTTCAATTTTCTCATAATTTATTTGATGAAACGCTTTAATTTTAGCTGTGATATCTGGATTTATCGGTTTATTGTCGTTTAGATCTAAGCCTAAATATGGGGTAATATCTTTCAATAATTCCGTTGGATCTTGCCATGTTGCAAGGACTAAATAGGCAAGCGATTTATCCAGTGGCGTAAAGTAGTGGCGCCAAAAGTCTTGTGTTACTCGCAATTTTAGTTGTGATTCATCTGAAACTAACTTTTGCTCAAATAACACGCCAGATTCAAACGCATGACTGGTGAGTATACGCTGGCAAAAACTATGGATAGTATAAATTGCCGCATCATCCATTGATTGTTGAGCAACGGTAAGTCGTTGCACCGCTAATTTTCGATCGTCAACTAATTCAATGAGTTGTTGATAAATAGGATCTTGATGTTGTCCTTCCAATAATCCAATTCGTAGTTCTTGTATATTTTTCCTTATTCGAGAACGTAGTTCTTGGGTCGCCGCTTTGGTAAAAGTAACCACCAGAATTTCGTTAACCTCTAAAGGTCTTGGGTAGCTATTTTGGCCGATGCCAAGTAATAACCTTAAGTAAATGAAGGTGAGTGAATAAGTTTTGCCTGTTCCAGCCGATGCTTCAATTAAAGCTCGACCAGTTAACGGCAAATCAAAAAGATTAAGTTTTTTTACTCCGCTTGATAAAACCATTCAAGTTTTCCTGCAGAGTCTAACGACAAATTAATACAAGCAATTGCCGCTGTAGGAAACATAGGAGGATTGATTTGCGGGCACAATTCATTAACTAAATATCCCACTAGCGGTAGATGTGATACCACTATTACATTTTCAGTTCCTTCAGCTAGCAACATCGTTAATATGCCAGCGGCATGTGATGAGTTACCACCGGGCACTAAAAACTGATCAGTTTCAATCTTTGCAACATTAACATGTGATGATAATGCAGTAAATGTCTGTTGAGCACGTAAATAAGGGCTGACTAAACCAAGCTCAAATTGATAACCTTGCCCTTTAAGCCACATTCCAGCTTGATTCGACTGTTTTATACCATAATTGGTTAAGACTCTGTTAAAATCCGATGAAGCAGAAAACCCTGCTTCACCGTGTCTCATAATGCAAACTTTCATTTATAGTTAATTTTCATCTATAGTTAATTAACGTAATTTTAATTGAAAAATCATAGATTCTGCACCACAGCAAAAGGTAAATTTTACTGATAATTTAAATCCATCGTTAACTTTTTCAATATTGCTATCAATTTTGCATGGTTCTGTTTCAACATTTTTTGCAGCTTGTGTTAATGAAGCCAATTTAGCTTGAGCTTCTGATTCTGTTGCAAAAACGTGCTCATAACCAGCAGTACAATCTTCGTTGTCAATTATTGTACCAACATCCACACAACAACATGCTGCTGTTTCATTAGCTTTACATTTATTTAAGGAATTTGCCATGCTATACCTCTGTTTACCGTTTAATATTAGCAACAGTATACTCTCAATCCTAACTTAGGGCAAAACACTAACATTGTTTTATTTTAGTTTATTTCTCAGAAAAATTTATGGCTAATTCATTATGTCTATATTACTTATTTGCAATAACTAGGCCGCTAACCATACTTACCTCGTATTGATTAACTTTTGAAGTTATATCATTAATTTTCTAACTCAATCTTGCATGGCCTCAATATTGCATGGCATATAGGGCGAACTACTTTGCTAGTAGTTGTTCAAAATGAGAGGAGATAAATTTACCTCTGCCAGATGGCAGAGGTTAACATCATTAAAATTTAGGTGCTGAAGGGCGACCACGCTTTTTTGCAAATCCTTTATCAGATATATCAGATTTGCCACTTTTACGGCCTCGCTTTGCTTCAGCCGTTGTGCCAGTACATAGGCTCATTTTCATTGGTTGATTAAGAACTCTTACTTTTTCAAAATGTTTCAACATGTCTTTCGGCATGCCTTTTGGTAATTCAACAGTTGAATAAGTATCATAAAGTTTAATATTACCAATGTACCGACTACTAATATCAGCTTCATTGGCAATTGCTCCAACAATATGACGAACTTCAATACCGTTTTCTTTACCCACTTCAATGCGGTACATATCCATATCGCCAACATCTCGGCGCTCTCGACGTTTGGGTGATTCACGGTTATCACCACGCAACCGGCGCTCGCCTCCTCGGCTATCACGATCTCGCATTTCTCGTGCAGGTTTAAATACTGGATCTGGTGGTAAAATTAGTGGGCGTTCACCTTGCGCTAATTTTAATAAAGCAGTTGCAATTGTTTCTAAATCAGCTCCGCTATCAGATTGTATTTGTGCTAATAGATTTTGGTATTGATCTAAATCGCTACTTTCAAGTTGTGTTCGGACTTGCTCAGTAAATTTAACTAAACGACGTTTTTCGAGTAGCTCTTTAGATGGTAATCCAACTTCTGGAATCGGTTTTTTAATAGTTTGTTCGATATTCTTAAGTAAACGACGTTCACGGCTATCAACAAATAAAATAGCTCGACCTGCTCGACCTGCTCGACCTGTTCGTCCAATACGGTGAACATAAGATTCAGAATCTAATGTGATATCATAATTGATAACTAAACTAATACGCTCAACATCTAACCCACGAGCAGCAACATCAGTTGCAATTAAAATATCAAGCCGACCTTTACGTAAGCGATCTAAGGTCTGTTCTCGTAATTGTTGTGTCATATCGCCATTTAAAGCAGCGCAACTATAACCATTTTTTTCAAGCACATCAGCTACATCTAAAGTGGCTGATTTTGTTCGAACAAATATGATAGCGGCATCAAAATCTTCTGCTTCTAAGAAGCGAACAATCGCTTCGTTTTTACGCATACCACGAACAAGCCAATAACTTTGATCAATATCAGGTGCTGTTTGATTAGTCCCTTTAATTTGAACTTCCTTTGGATTATGCATAAATCGTTTAGTAATACGACGAATTGGTGCTGGCATTGTTGCCGAAAATAATGCTGTTTGATGATCTTCTGGGATCGTTGCCATGATGCTTTCTACATCATCAATAAATCCCATTCTTAGCATTTCATCTGCTTCATCAAGTACTAAACCTTTTAGATTGGAAAGATCCAATGTTTTGCGATTTAAATGATCGAGTAAACGTCCTGGTGTACCAACCACAATTTGTGGACCTTGTTTTAAGGCACGTAACTGGACGTCGTAGCGTTGCCCACCATATAAAGCAAGAACTTTTACTCCTTTCATATATTTTGAATATTCAGAGCAAGCATCAGCAACTTGTATTGCTAATTCTCGCGTTGGTGCTAAAACTAAAAGTTGTGGTGCTTTTAAATTTGCATCAATATTCATTAAAAAAGGAATTGAAAACGCAGCTGTTTTACCGCTACCTGTTTGTGCCATACCCAATACATCATTACCATCTAATAATAGAGGAATACACTCAGATTGGATAGGTGATGGTTTGCTAAAACCAAGATCATTTAAGGCGTTAAGGATATCCTCGGATAAACCAAGGTCAATAAAAGAAACTTCTTTTGTCATGTAAACTCGCTTATAAATTTTGAATATATAAACTTATTTATTTCGTTGGCAAAGATATTAATATTTATGAATAAACATCAATAGTTAATTATCTTATTTTGCCAAGCAAATAAACAAAGCAAATATAAATTTATGCCAGCTCACTAAATTGAAAATTTACAACTAACCCCAATAACTAACTGCCGATATCGACTTAACAACGATTCGATATAAAACAAAATAGATTTAAAACTAATTAACGTTTATATAATCGAAAATAAAGCTAACAGCATTATTAAATGTTAAGAATATATTACTGGCAAATCAGAATACGCTATAACGACATTTTCACTTTTAAAACTGGCATGACCCTTGTTACTTTTCTTCAAGTAACTTCATTTCATAGAGTGCCTGTTGATGTTCAACATAATTATAAATATTATTTGCTAAAGCATATTTAAATAACATTTTGGCACGCTCGTCGTCACCTTTACTTTGGTAATACTTACCTAAGTAAAAGTAGGCTTCACAAAGGCGTTCGGCTAACTGCCGATTACTCTCAACGCCTTCTTGAAGGTTTTGCATTAATTTAGACTCACTTATTTTTCCTAAATAAAATGCAATAATATTACCACTGTAACTCGTTTTATCATTAATCAGCTCATAACGTTTTTGTAGCTCATTTTGAGCAGACTTATTGTCTGTTTCCTTTTCGATCAAATAAAGCCATAAAATCCTGATAGGTTCATTCACATCATATTGATAAAACTGCAATGCATCACGTTCTGCTGCTTGGTAATGCCCAGTGCGATACAAGGTAATTGCCCGATTTAAATAGGCATAAGCATAAGTAGGATCAAGCTCTAATGTAGTATTAAAGGACGTTAAAGCCTCATCAAAATTACCTTCTCGCAGAGCATAAGTTCCCAAAAAATTATAAACATCAGGAATTCCAGGGTTAAAATTTAACAAATAAGAAAAATCACTTTGTGCAAAAGCTTTAAACCCTAATGAATCGTAAACAATTCCACGCTGAAAAATGAGCTGCATACGCGTTGCAGTGTCAATATTTTTTTGAGATAACTGCTGGCTGATCTGAGCAATTTTTAACTCATCATCATAAGAAACTTGCTCAGGAACAGCCAGCAGGAGCTGAGAGTTAGAACAACCCGACAAAAGAATAACAGCCAGTAAAAAGCAGCATACAGTCCTCAGGTTGAATAATCTCACTTTTATCCCCCTAGTGAATAATATATTTATTCTGCGGTCGGAGCTACGTCTACTGCTGGCTCAACAGCATCTTTCATACTCAGACGGATTCTACCTTGGCGATCAATTTCAAGCACTTTGACATTGACTTCTTGACCTAATTTTAGATAATCAGCCACTTTTTCGACTCGATGATCAGCTATTTGGGAAACGTGGACTAGCCCTTCTTTTCCGCCGATAACAGATACAAAAGCGCCAAAGTCAACAATTCTAGTTACTTTTCCCGTATAAATTTTACCTATTTCAACATCAGCAACCAAGTTAGTAATGCGAGCCATAGCATCTTTAGCTTTATTTCCATCAGAGGCTGCAATCTTAACGGTACCATCGTCTGCAATTTCAATGGTTGTACCTGTCTCTTCGGTTAAAGCACGAATTGTTGCACCGCCTTTACCAATAATATCGCGGATCTTATCTGGATTAACATTCATCGTATAAATACGAGGAGCAAATTCAGAAATCTCTTGACGAGGTTGATTAATAGCTTGTTCCATTACACCTAAAATATGTAATCGAGCACCCTTAGCTTGATTTAATGCAACTTGCATAATTTCTTTAGTGATACCTTCAATCTTGATATCCATTTGAAGCGCACTCACACCGTCGCGAGTACCAGCTACTTTAAAGTCCATATCACCAAGATGATCTTCATCACCTAAAATATCAGATAACACAACAAACTGATCGCCTTCTTTCACTAGCCCCATTGCAATACCAGCAACAGAAGACTTAATCGGTACACCAGCATCCATAAGCGCAAGCGAAGCGCCACAAACCGAAGCCATTGAAGACGAACCATTTGACTCAGTGATTTCAGAAACCACACGCACAGTGTATGGGAATTCTTCCTTACTTGGCATTACCGCAGCCACACCACGTTTAGCTAAACGACCATGACCGATTTCTCGACGTTTTGGAGAGCCTACCATACCTGTTTCACCAACAGAATATGGAGGAAAGTTATAATGAAGTAAGAAGCGCTCAGTATATTCGCCTGTTAACTCATCTATGATTTGTGCATCACGTTCAGTACCTAAAGTCGCCGTAACTAATGCTTGCGTTTCACCACGCGTAAACAATGCGCTACCATGTGTTCTTGGTAAAACATTAGTACGAATATCAAGCGCACGAATCATATCTTTTTCACGACCATCAATACGTGGCTCACCGGCAATCACACGTTGACGAACAATTTGGCTTTCTAAATCGACAATAATATTAATCGCTTCGTTTTCATCAAGCTCTTCATTTTGTTCTTTTAACGTAGCTAACACTTCTTCTTTGATTAAATCAATTTGTGCATAACGCGCTTGTTTTTCGGTAATACGATAAGCTTCACCTAAACGCTCTTTAGCTAGCTCAACAATCGCATTATATAATGCTTCGTTTTTAGCTGGTGCTACCCAATCCCATTTTTCGCAATTGGCTTTTTTTACAAATTCATTAATATTGTCAATAACAACTTGTTGTTGTTCATGACCAAATACCACCGCTGCTAACATTTGATCTTCAGTAAGTAAATCAGCTTCAGATTCAACCATTAAGACTGCACTTTTAGTTCCAGCAACCACTAAATCTAAACGACTTTTAGCCAATTCTTTTACAGATGGATTTAAGACAAATTCATCATTAATAAAGCCTACACGTGCAGCACCAATAGGACCATGGAATGGCACACCTGATAAGCAAAGCGCAACAGAAGCACCAATCATAGCAACTAAGTCTGGGCTCACATCAGGATTTACTGAAACCACGGTCGCAATAATTTGGATTTCATTAACAAACCCTTCAGGGAATAATGGGCGAAGTGGACGGTCAATCAAACGTGCAATTAAGGTTTCACCTTCACTTGGACGACCTTCTCGTTTAAAAAAACCACCAGGAATACGCCCAGCTGCATAGGTACGTTCTTGGTAATTAACTGTTAGTGGGAAGAAGTCTTGACCTTCTTTCACTTTTTTATTGGCAACAACGGTAACAAATACGGCGGTATCATCCATATTCACCATAACAGCTGCCGTTGCTTGACGAGCCATAATACCAGTTTCTAAAGTTACTGTATGACGGCCATATTGAAATTTTTGAGAAGTCGGGTTAAACAAAATAATGTCCTCTTGTTATTTATTATGTTGAAGTTTGATATTTCGACTGGGAGTAACATTACACTACTCTTATTGATATTCTCTTCAACAATGTGGGGGATACTTTCAACAAAAAGATTATTTCACTGTCACGACTAATGACAAATCTATAAGTTATAAAGCTCTCATTAGTCGCGCGAAACATGAGACACAATCTTCACTTTGTTGAATTACATAAAATGTTAATTTTTATTTTCGTGCTCTACATTATATCAGAACGCTGTTTTTTCACAACGAAAAAGAGGCCTAAGCCTCTTTTCAAGTAGATTATGAATTAGCGACGTAAACCTAGTTTCTTAATCAATTGACTATAACGTTCAATATCTTTACGACGTAAATAATCTAATAATTTACGACGACTAGACACCATACGTAATAAACCACGACGACTATGATGATCTTTCTTGTGCTCAGAAAAATGACCTTGTAAATCATTGATACGTGCAGTCAAAAGAGCAACTTGAACTTCAGTTGAACCAGTGTCGTTAGTTCCTCGCCCATATTCGGCAACGATTTTCGCTTTAGCTTCTACAGTTAGAGACATAACAAACCTCTTAAAATCAAAATAAAATACGGAATGACCGATCTCTAATTCAGACATTCCTCGATATTCATATAGTAGCTATATTAGTAGCTATATGAATTACGCGCAATTATACTAGAATTTATTAAAATAGCAATTCGATTTATTCTTAATTTAACAACCTTATTTCAACTTAAAACCATATTCTTCTTGAATGAGTTTTTTAAGCGCTTCAATATAATTTTGCGCTGATATACTTAATTGCGCTTTTTGTGAGGTGATCCAGCCAATTAGGATTTTTTCTTCTACATCTAACGGTATTGATAAAATATCAGATCCATTTAAATCGGTACTTAACACCCCAGTGCTAATAGTATAACCATTAAGTCCATGCAATAGATTAAACAAAGTTGCCCTATCACTCACATGAATACTTTTTTTATGGTAAACCGTACTTAAAATCTCTTCTGAAAAATAAAATGAGTTATACTCACCTTGCTCAAAAGAGAGGTAAGGGTAATCTTCTAAATCATCTAACGTTAATGATTTCATTTCAGCTAATGGATGGTGAGTACTGATAAATACATGAGGATGCGCTTCGAAAAGTGGATAAAATGTTAATCGATGCTCTTTTAGTAAACGTAAAATGACCTTTTGATTGAAATCCGTTAGGTATAAAATGCCAACTTCACTGCGCAAATTGGCAACATCGGTGATAATATCATGGGTTTTTGTTTCTCTTAAAGTAAACTCGTACTCATCAGTATGGTTTTTTTTAATTAAATTAACAAAAGCATTCACCGCAAACGCATAATGCTGAGTAGATATGCTACATAATTGCTTAGAAGGCTCTTTTTTGGAATAGTGTTGTTCTAATAACTCGGCTTGATCTAATACTTGCTTAGCATATCCTAAAAACTCAACGCCATCTGGCGACAAAGAAACACCTTTAGAGCTACGCACAAAAATTTCAATGCCAAATTCAGTTTCTAAATCTTTCACTGCCGTTGATAAACTTGGCTGAGTAATATACAGATTCTTAGCCGCTTCATTAATTGAACCCGAACGAGCAATTTCTAAAATATAGCGTAATTGTTGAAGTTTCATAATGTTAGTTAACAGTGTTATCACAAACTATCTTAATTAATACAAATATATACTAAATAATATTTAAGTGAAGTGAATAATTGTTTCCACTTTTATACTGAAACATATAATTTTCTAAAATTTTTTAACAATAGCTTACTTGCGATTAGTCGAGAAAAATGAAAAGAGATGCGACTGACTGAACGATAAAATCGCTTTAGTTATATTAGCCAAAGCCACTAACGCACAATTAATATTAAAATAGAGCAAAGCGCTAATTATTTAACTGGAAATAAATTAAAAAAATTTTCATAAATCAATTTGATACTCATAAGAGTTGAAACGGTAATTAGCATGGGCCTGATTAATTTGCGACCTTTGGTAAGAGCCATCTTAGCGCCAATTCTAGCACCTATAAATTGACCGACTAGCATTACAAGCCCAAGCGACCATACCACTTCGCCACCGACAATAAAAAATAGCAAGCCAGCTAAATTTGAGGTAAAGTTTAGCACTTTGGTATGCGCGGTTGCTTTGGTTAAATTAAAGCCTGCCAATGTAATATAGGCTAAAGCATAAAACGAACCAGCACCAGGTCCAAAAAAACCATCATAAAACCCAATACCCAAAGCAGGAACAAAAGCAAATTGGATAAGTGTAAGTTGGCTTTTTCGATCGTTTTCACCAATGGTTGGAGATAGTAAAAAATAAAGCCCAACTCCGATGGTTAAAATAGGCAATAATAGTTTCAAAAAATCAACTTGGACATGCATCACTGATAATGAACCCATTGCAGAGCCAATAAAAGCAAAAGCAATTGCCCATTTTTGTTGTGTTAGATCCACCATGCGCTGACGAATAAAATATAAGCTAGCCGAAAATGATCCCCCACAACTTTGTAATTTATTTGTAGCCAATGCACTTGCAGGCGGTAAGCCAACTGCTAGTAAAGCTGGCACAGTTAATAAACCACCACCACCCGCAATTGAATCAATAAATCCCGCTAAAGTAGCAATGACAAACAGTAAGATAAGTAATTCATAGCTCATAGCTGATTTACATCGCTACATTGAGCTCGGTAACGTAAATAATGATCCATTAGCACAATAGCAACCATTGCTTCAGCTATGGGTACTGCACGTATTCCCACACAAGGATCATGTCGTCCATGGGTTGAAACTTCAACTTGTTCACCATAAATATTGATTGATTGACCAGCAATTTCAATACTTGGCGTCGGCTTTAAGGCTATACTTGCTAATATCGTTTGCCCTGAACTAATCCCCCCTAAAATACCGCCAGCATGGTTAGATAAAAAACCTTGCTTGGTTATTTCATCTCGATTTTCACTGCCTCGTTTATTAACAACTGCATAACCATCACCAATTTCAACGCCCTTCACTGCATTAATACTCATTAACGCATGTGCAAGTTCAGCATCTAATTTGTCAAATACGGGTTCACCAAGTCCTACTGGAGCATTTTCGGCAACAATACAAACTTTAGCGCCAATTGAGTCGCCTTCTTTTTTTAGCGCTCTAAGTAACTGATCAAGTTCTTTTAATTTACTTTCATCAGCGCAAAAAAATGGGTTTTGTTCAACTTGTTGCCAATCTTTTAATTCGCATTTTACATCGCCCATTTGAGCTAAATAACCACGAATAGTTACGCCAAGCTTTTCTTGTAGATACTTTTTAGCAATAGCGCCTGCAGCAACCCGCATGGCTGTTTCACGGGCAGAAGAGCGACCTCCACCACGATAATCGCGTATACCATATTTATTTTGATAGGTATAGTCAGCATGACTTGGTCTAAATACATCTTTTATTTTGCTATAATCTTGGGAGCGTTGATCAGTATTTTCAATAAGCAAACCAATACTTGTGCCTGTTGTAACACCCTCAAACACGCCTGATAAAATCTTGACTTGATCTGCTTCACGGCGTTGAGTGGTATAACGAGATGAGCCAGGTCGACGACGGTCAAGATCATATTGCATATCCGATTCAGTTAAAGCAAGTCCAGGAGGAACACCGTCAACAACGCATCCTAATGCGATGCCATGCGATTCTCCAAATGTGGTCACTTTAAATAATTTTCCAATTGAGTTTCCTGCCATAATAAATTTATTCCAATTATTAAAAACAGCTTATTTAAAACAGTAATGGTATTGAACCAGCGCTTCACGTGTGATTGAAAATACTCCCAGTCCACCATGCTTAGTTTCAATCCAATTAAAAGGTACATTGGGGTATTGTTGCTGTAGGCTAACCCAACTATTACCAACTTCACAGACTAATACACCCTCAGGTGTTAAATAATCTATCGCATCTCGTAAAATTCTTTTTACAAGATCTAAGCCATCAACGCCTGCCTCTAATGCTAATTTAGGTTCATATAAAAATTCGTCAGGCAAATCACTCATATCTTCACTATCAACGTAAGGTGGATTTGTGACAATTAGGTCATATTGTTTTACAGGCACATCATTAAATAGATCTGACAAAATAGGCGTAACTCGAAAATCCATTTCGTGCATTTCAATATTTGTTTGTGCAATATCTAATGCTTCTAATGAAATATCGGTGATATCAACTTGAGCATCGGTAAACTCATAAGCACAAGCAATGCCAATACAACCACTGCCCGCGCATAAATCTAAGATATTTTTAGGTTCAGCGGATATTATCTGTTTAAAATGGTTATCAATTAATTCACCAATAGGAGAACGAGGAATTAATACCCGTTCATCAACATAAAAAGCGTGCCCACAAAACCAAGCTTGATTAGTTAAATAAGGCGTTGGCACACGATCTTTAATGCGTTTATGAATAATCTCCAACAGTTGATTTTTTTCTTCATCGGTCAGATTTGCGGAATAAAATTCTGCAGGGACAAATAACGATAATCCTAATGTTGCCAAAATTAATTGTTTAGACTCATCAATAGGATTATCCGTACCGTGCCCTAAAAAGACATCTGATAGGCTAAGTTGTGATGCCGTCCAGCGTATAAAATCCTGAACTGTGCGTAAATTTTCCATAGTAGCTCCAAATAATCTAGGAGAGGAAGGTATTATTTGTTATTGTAGCTAGCGACCCTCAATAAAGAGAATTTGTTAAAGCAAACTTAACGATTACTTCTAACAATAATGTTGAACTAAGTGTTCTATTCTTCAATAACAAAATATGGCGGTGAGGAAGGGATTCGAACCCTTGATACGTTGCCGTATACACACTTTCCAGGCGTGCTCCTTCAACCACTCGGACACCTCACCTAACTGTTAGAGCCAGCTTTTTTTAAAGCAGGCTGCATACTATAATAATCACAAGATAATTAATCAAGCTTTTTTAATTCATACAAACAATAATACCAAATGTCGCTAGTACAGCTAGTATGCCAACTGTTGTGATCAATGCATATTTTAAATTTAAGCACATTATTATTACCTCCACTTATTTATTATTAGTTAGCCTTTTCGATCGGTGAATCAAACGAAATAATTTCGTTAATAGATTTATTGCTTTCAATTTTCGGATATTTAGGCACAAAATCAAGCAGTATCTCGATAGATTCATCTAAGTAAGCATCAGGTTGTTTATAATCTTTGGGTAAATCGTCTAATTTATTAATTGATGGTAAACCAGCCTTCTTTAAACGCTCATTCATTCTTTTCAAATCGCGTTCATCATTTGTTTTTTGTTCTGCTTCTCGTTTATTTTTATTAAGCGAAACAATATATTGGCGATCTTTTTGATCATTGAACCTTTTAATATCTTCATCAATATAAATAAATTCAGGATTTTTTGAAATTCTAGCCAAGTGCAATGATTCAAGCTCAGGTAACAGTAACTTGATATTGGCAAGAGTCAAATAATTAGCTGACGGTATTTTATCCCAAGGTAACGCATTATCTAAGAATCGTTCACCTGTCTTATCAGCATACTTCATTTTATTCATTTCAATATCTGGTTCAACACCTTTTAATTGAGTGCTTCCACCATTAATACGATAAAACTTCTGAATAGTGTATTGAGCTCCTCCCAATTCAGGCCAATTCGGGTGTAATCTCGCATCAACTGGATAAGAAATGTTACGAGATGTTTGTACAGTTCCTTTCCCATAAGTTGTTTCGCCAACAATTAATGCACGTCCATAATCTTGCATAGCTGCAGAAAATATCTCTGAAGCAGATGCACTATAGCGATTAATCATGACAACAAGCGGCCCACTATACTCAATGCCTTTATTCTTGTCATCGTAAGTGATGACTTTTTGTAAATTATCACGAACCTGAACAACTGGTCCCCTATCAATAAATAAACCAGTCAAATTAATAACTTCGGTTAATGAACCGCCGCCATTATCACGTAAATCAATGACTAGACCTTGCAAATTTTCTTCATTTGCTTTCGATAAAAGAGATTCCACTTTTTCGGTTAATCCCATGTAGAAACTCGGTATTTCAATAACCCCTACTTTACCGCGCTGATTATCAATGATCTTCAATTTCGCTTCACGATCTTCAAAATGAATTTTATCACGAGTAAGCTCAATGACTTTGGCCTTACTATTGTTACCTGCTGGTAAAATTTCTAACTTAACTATAGTCCCTTTTGGTCCACGAATTTTATCGACAATATCATCTAAACGCCAACCAATAACATCTTCTATTGCAGAACGGCTTTGACCTACACCAATAATTTTATCGCCTACAGAAAGTAGCTTACTTTTTTCTGCAGGTCCACCTGTTACAAAAGACATAATTACTGTATAGTCATCTTGCTGGCTTAACGTTGCGCCAATACCTTCAAATGATAAACTCATTTCAGAGTCAAAATCTCGTTTTTTACGCGGTGCCAAGTAGCTAGTATGGGGATCGATTTCTCTTGCAAATGCATTCATAAAAATCTGAAAAGCATCTTCATTATTTGATTGAACTATCGTCTTTAAAACACGATTATAACGTTTAGTCAAAACTTCGCGGATCTCTTTCTCATTTTTTCCTGATAAGGATAAACTTAATTCGTCATATTTAACACGCTTATTCCAATAAGTATTAAGTTCAGCTTCAGAAGTTGGCCAAGCAATGTCTTCACGATTAAAATCAACTTCATCATTGGTAGAAAAATCCATTGGGCGTTGTAAAACTTCAAGTGCATATTGATAACGGCTATAACGTTTTTGTAAAAAAAGATTATAAATGTCATAAGCTGTTTTTAAATTGCCATCAATTAATTCTTGCCCTAAAGATTCTTGCCTATTTCGAAAGCTATCAACATCGCTTTGTATAAATATAAACTTATTGCCATCTAATAATTTAAAATAGCGGTCAAAAATCTGAGCAGAAAAAGCACCATCTAAAGCAAAATTACGATAATGTGATTGAGTAAAAAAATTAGTTACACGTTTAGCAACAACTTGGTGGATCTCATCTTGCTTCAAAACTGGAATTTGCTCTTTATTTTGTGGTTTTGCCTGAACATTTTGACCAGCAACACTCAAAATAAGACCAAGAGCAATGATACCTTTCAGTAATTTATTCATTCAAATTCTCTACTTATTGATAATATGTTCAGGTTTAACCGTTAATTCCATACCTGCCCCAATCTTTACTTTAATCTGCTCTTTTTCAATATTAATTATTTGCGCTTTTATAGGTTTTTTACCTATTAAAACTCTAATAAAATCACCATTTTTTAGAATTTTAGTTTTTTTAGAGGGAGCATGAGTAGTTTTACGTTTTTCTTTTGCTTGTTCTTTAAAACGCTCTTTAGCCTTTTCCTTACTCTCTTTCAACTGTTGTTGAGCATGTTCCATCTGTTCTTGGTTAATCGCCTCACTTGGGTTTCCATCTAAATCAACGCGATTAACCCCTTCTTTTATACTGTATAAGTAACGCCAACTCATTGTGTATGCTCTCAGTGCAGCACGTAACTTAGTTTTACTTAGCGCTTCATTCTCGTTTAAACGAGAAAGTATATCTTGAAAAATTCCAATCTTTAATGGTTTTGCTTCACCTTCAAGGGTAAAACAATTAGGAAATTGTTGAGATAAATAAACAATAATTTCTTTACTATTTGTTAATTGAAACTGACTTTCCATTGGTTATTCCATAGCAATTAAATTGAACTCTACATAGGTTAAAGTATATCGCAGCTTACACAATAACACTAATTATCTTTTTTCTGTTTGTTAATAAAAGTAATAAATTCTTTAATACCATTTCGCATCAACCATGAAGCAACAATAGATTGCTCATCAACGGATAACTGTTCAAACGCAGTCATCCATAGTTGTAAAGGCTCGATCGGCGAAACGACATAACTAGCACTTTCTTCTTCAATATATAACGCTTTTTTAACATTAAGCGGTAAACTACCTATATGATATTCTACAGCCTTACCGCGAACACCAACTCTTTTTCGGGCTGTCCAATTTTCAGCTCTCGCTTTTCGATTAACCCCTTGTATCGTTGATGGCATCCCTGCAATATTTGATAGCTCTTTTGATGAGAACCACTCTTTCATTTTTACTATCCCATTTTAACAAAATAAGAAAAAGTTATAGAAATTAAAGAAACTTTGATACAATAAATAAGAAATAAAAATTATTATTAGCTAAAGTCCAATTATAAACTTACACGTTTTAGTAACATAAGAGCATAACATAGATATACAAGGTTATAAACTAAGAGGAAATAAAAAATGAAAATAAAGTCTAATGATTGGCATCCTGCAGACATTATTGCCGCCCTAAAAAAGAAAGGTACAACACTTGCAAATCTATCACGCCAATCCGGTTTAAGCTCATCAACGCTTAGCAATGCGTTAGTTCGCCCATGGACAAAAGGGGAGGTTATTATTGCTAAAGAATTAAATTTAGAACCTCACCAAATTTGGCCTAGCCGTTATATCGATCGAAAAACTAAGCAGCCAATAAAGCGAGTGTTGCGACAGAGTAAGGAATAAACTTTCAACTAAATCATAATAAAAAATGAACATAAAAACACCATTAAGAAAAAATATGGAAACATAAAGAAACAAAAATAACTGTTTCCATATTTTTATTATTAACAGCCTATTCTAATTTAAATATTATTTGTCAATAATAAAAAATACAAGCTCACCTTGAACGTTGCCCAACATGTGCTATTATTGGCAAACATCAAGGTATTAACATTAAACAACGATACATGAAAAATTTAAAAAAGTTTCTTATTGCATTCCTATCGATCATAATTTTATCAAGTTGCTCAAAAAAGAATTTTTTAGAACAAGGAACCACATTAAATAAAGAAAAAGTGAGTAAAATAGTCGAAGGATCAACAACTGAATCACAAATGATTAAACTATTTGGTGAGCCAACAATTCGAAAAGAGATTAATTCAAATGAAATACAATGGACATATCAATATGTCAAAAAAAGTTCAACCAGTCATATGCTTATCGGTGAAACCCAATACGATATTGTTGAAGGAACTCTTGATGTTATCGTGTCAAAAGGCTTAGTCATTTGGTTTAATTATAATGAAGAACACAAACAGAAAAAATGGTAATTAAAAGACAATCTAATCCTAGATTTACCCCTATAAATAATTTTGTGTATTTGCTTACTTTTAATACCTTGTAATATAAAATAAAATGGGAATTATCACAGCAAGGCTGTTTATACCCTACTCACCCTGAATTTAGCAGCGAAAAAGAAAGCATTAGGTTTATATTTATCTGAAAACGAAAGGGTGCATTTTTGGTTATCTATTTTGACCGATTTGCAAAACAAATGAAAATAGTTTGCTCAAGCTGTGGTATTTGAGGTGGCAAAATGCAAGAAAATACGGGCAATACTAACCCAAAATTTGAATTTAGCATTGTCACAGTTGATGATATTTTTCTCTAATCGTCTTGATAAGGTACTCTCTTTGTGAATTAAACTGACACAAAATTATGAACAATCTCCACTCGTTCTATTGATTGCCAATGCAAAAACATCATATTGATTTAATCATTTTCAGCGTAAATCTCTATAATCAACTGTTATTTAACTTAGTCTTACTGTCGCATGATCCTCGCCAAAACATTAGATAGACTTTTAATCAAAGAATTAATATCATTACCCACCACCATAAAAAACTTAAATAAAATCAATTAGTTTTCTGACTGATTTTTATCATGCCGATTTATCCTTCTTACTGTCTCATCGCAGCCTTAGTCCCTGATATCATGGACTAAGCTTGGCGCGCTTAAACATGCATTAAATAAAGCGTAATCAACCGCCTATTGTTTGAATGCTATATTAAATTTTTACTTATATTGATTTAACATAGATATTGAGCAGATAATATACAGTGTATAACCATAAGGATAAGTAATGCAGAGTATTTATCGGCAAATTCGGAGGTATAAATCATATTGTATGCTTATTCGTTTTCTTGCTGAAAATTCAATATTGTTAAGTTTAAGCTACCGTATCACTACTAAGGTTTACCTCTGAACCTCGCTTACTGTAATGAAACCTAAAGATAACTTTCAAAGCTAATTAATGCGCCTTTTTGGGGATACAGATACGTATACTTATAAACGCCTGGTTTTAGAATTATTCAATTTAACCAAGAGATATATACTACCAACATCAAATAAAGAGTAATTTTTATCTCTTGGCTTGATGGCTTTTATTTAAGTGTCTGTTAATGGATGTTTTTTCTAACCATAATTATTTTAGGTATACGAGATATAGATATATTGCGTCCGTATACCTAAAAATTTTGGTTGTGAATGTACCTTAATGATACTTGCAGGGTAATAAAATTGCTTTTAAGACCTGTTGTTACTAGGTTTGGCAGGCTTTAAGCGCTTTAAAGAATGTTACTGTTTATTGAATTGGTGGAGCTGGCGGGAGTTGAACCCGCGTCCGAAATTTCTACATCCTTGGTACTACATGCGTAGTTTGTTTTTAAATTTCATCAACCCGCTGCGAACAAACACGCTACTGATTGACTAGCTTGATTAAGTTTAATGCTTCCGCCCCAAGCAAGGCTTCCACACGATCTCGTTTAGGTTTGACTCCTCTTGGTCCCCGTCCTACGAGCGGAGGCTAGGGAGAGAAGGCTCTATGCAGGTTATTAAGCTGCTAGTGCGTAGTTTTCGTCGTTTGCGACTATTTTTTTGCGGTTTATTTACGAGGCCTACCGCACCTCGGCATGCACCTTGGGTTTCGCAAATCCCGTCGAATCCAGAATCAGCCCCAAATGTGGTTAGTATAAATATAATATCTAGGCATTATAGGCGAATTCAAGTACGAATACAAGTTAGCTTGCTTTTAGGTTAATTTTGCGTTGCTGTATATCGTTATTTCTATAATTATATTAAGCATTTGTAGCATTCTTTTATAAAAAATCTTCAGGGAAATAGATGTTTTAGTATAAGAATAAATTTTATGAACGTTAAAAGTAAGAATATCAACCAATCAATTATGTAACAGCTTAATAAAATAAATGGGGAATATTGTGAATAATT
>NZ_LZHP01000011.1:0-24171 GCF_001690605.1 Gilliamella sp. Nev6-6
TAAAATTTAGTTATTTATCAGATAAATAACATTTATTTTATTATTAGTATTGAAATAGTTGATTAATTTGATAGGAATTAACATTCTTTTCTAAGCTTTGGTTTGCTTTACTTTTTTTATGAAAATGGCAGACTTATGCGATGAAACTCCATAATGCAGAGTTGTAATTTATATAGTTATTTATAGCTAAGGATAGCAAATACTGCATTTTTCTAAACAAAAAAAGAGGTTTTTATATGTCGGACATGCAAATGAATGATGTCGATCCCATTGAAACACAAGATTGGCTCAAAAGTGTTGAGTCTATTATTCGAGAAGAAGGAATCGAACGTGCACAATATATTATTGAACAAATAGTTAATAAGGCGAGAGATGGGGGTGTTCCAGTACTTTTTGGATCTTCAACAAGTAATTATGTCAATACTATTCCAGTAGAAGATCAACCTACTTATCCTGGCGATTGGGAAATAGAAAGACGTATTCGTTCAATTGTCCGTTGGAATGCAATTATGATGGTGTTACGAGCTTCAAAGAAAGATTTAGAGCTTGGTGGTCATATGGCATCGTTCCAGTCTGCTGCTACGTTTTATGAAGTCTGTTTTAACCACTTTTTCCGTGCTCGTAATGAAAAAGATGGCGGTGATTTAATCTACTTCCAAGGGCACATCTCACCAGGTATTTACTCTCGAGCCTTTATTGAAGGACGTTTAACCGAAGATCAGTTAGATAACTTCCGTCAAGAAGTTCATGGTAAAGGTTTACCATCATATCCTCATCCTAAATTACTTCCAGAATTTTGGCAATTTCCAACAGTATCAATGGGGCTTGGTCCTGTTGGTGCTATTTATCAAGCACGTTTTTTAAAATATTTAGAAAATCGTGGATTGAAAGATACTTCTGAACAAACCGTCTATGCTTTCTTAGGTGATGGAGAGATGGATGAACCAGAATCAAAAGGTGCAATTACCGTTGCAACACGTGAAAAACTAGATAATTTGGTATTTGTTATCAACTGTAATTTACAACGTTTAGATGGACCGGTAACAGGCAACGGTAAGATCATTAATGAATTAGAAGGTGTTTTTGCTGGTGCAGGTTGGAACGTGATTAAAGTTCTTTGGGGTGACCGTTGGGATAAACTTCTACAAAAAGATAAATCTGGTAAGTTAATTCGACTAATGAATGAAACACTTGATGGTGATTATCAAACATTAAAATCAAAAGACGGTGCTTATGTTCGCGAGCATTTCTTTGGTAAATATCCTGAAACAGCAGAGCTAGTTAAAGATATGACTGATGAAGAAATCTTTAGATTAAACCGTGGTGGTCAAGATCCAGCTAAAATGTTTGCAGCATTCCAACGAGCAAAAGAGACTAAAGATCGTCCAACAGTCATTCTTGCTCACACAATTAAAGGCTATGGTATGGGTGATGCAGCTGAAGCTAAAAATATTGCCCACCAAGTGAAAAAAATGAATATGGATGGCGTTCGCCATGTTCGTGATTTCTTCAATATTCCTGTAACAGATGAAGCACTTGAAAAATTACCTTATATCAAATTTGAGGAACACACGCCAGAATACAAATATATTCATGAACGTCGTAATGCATTACATGGCTATGTTCCATCAAGATTAACCAAATTTTCTGGCAGTGTTTCAATCCCAGCATTAAGCGAATTTTCGTCATTACTTGAAGCACAATCAAAAGAAATATCAACCACAATTGGCTTTGTTCGTGCACTTAATATCATGCTTAAGGATAAAGAGTTAGCACCACGCTTAGTACCAATTTTGGCTGATGAAGCGCGTACTTTTGGTATGGAAGGTTTGTTCCGTCAAATCGGTATCTACAATCCTCATGGTCAACAATATACACCGCAAGATAGAGAACAAGTTGCTTATTATCGTGAAGATGAAAAAGGGCAAATTCTACAAGAAGGGATCAATGAATGTGGTGCGACCGCTTCATGGTTAGCGGCTGCGACATCATATAGTACCAATGATTTCCCAATGATTCCATTCTATATTTACTATTCTATGTTTGGTTTCCAACGTATTGGTGATTTAATGTGGGCTGCTGGCGATCAACAAGCACGTGGATTTATGATCGGTGGCACATCTGGTCGTACAACATTAAACGGTGAAGGTCTACAACATCAAGATGGCCATAGCCATATTCAATCATTAACTATTCCAAATTGTATCTCTTATGATCCTGCTTATGTGTATGAAGTGGCTGTGATTATGCAAGACGGTTTACGTCGTATGTATGGCGAACAAGAAAATGTGTATTACTACATCACCACCCTTAACGAAAACTATGCACAACCTGCAATGCCAGCAGGTGCAGAAGAGGGGATTTGTCGTGGTATTTATAAACTTGATACCGTTGAAGGTCAAAAAGGCAAACCAACTGTGCAGCTATTAGGTTCAGGTTCAATTTTACGTCATGTACGTGAAGCTGCTGATATTTTGGCTAAAAATTATGGTATTAGCTCAGATGTTTATAGCGTAACATCATTTACTGAACTTGCTCGTGATGGTCAAGATTGTGAACGATATAATATGTTACATCCAAGTGAAACACCAAAAGTGCCTTATGTTGCTCAAATTATGAATAACAATCCAGCAGTGGTTTCAACTGATTATATGAAATTGTTTGCTGAGCAAATTCGTGGATTTGTACCAGCTGAAAGTTATCGAGTGCTTGGTACTGACGGCTTTGGTCGTAGTGATAGCCGTGAAAATTTACGTCATCACTTCGAAGTCGATGCATCTTATGTTGTGGTTGCAGCATTGGGTGAACTTGCTAAACGTGGCGATATTGAAGTTAGCGTTGTTGAAGATGCGATCAAAAAATTTGAAATCAATGCCGATAAACTTAATCCACGAATTGCATAAGAGGTTATTATAATGAGTATTCAAATCAAATTACCTGATATCGGTGGTGACGAAGTAGAAGTAACCGAAATTCTGGTTAAAATAGGCGACAAAGTTGAAGCTGATCAGTCAATTATGACTGTTGAAGGTGATAAAGCATCAATGGAAATTCCAGCACCACAAGCTGGTATTGTTAAATCTATTTCTGTAAAAATTGGCGATAAAGTCCAAACGGGTGTGGACATTATGGTCTTTGATGAACAGGGCGGTGCAGAGCCTGCGGCTCCAGCACAAGAAGCACCAAAAGTTGAAGTCGCACCAACTGCTGCTGTAGTGAGTCAAACTGTTGATGTCAATGTACCTGATATCGGTGGCGACGAAGTTGAAGTGACCGAAATTTTAGTAAAAGTTGGCGATACTATATCTGTTGATGATTCGTTAATTACCGTTGAAGGTGATAAAGCTTCAATGGAAGTACCCGCAACCATTGCCGGCATCGTTAAAAGTATCACAGTGAAAGTGGGCGATAAGGTGAAAACAGGTTCCAAAATTATGGAATTTGAAAACACAACTAGTGCAGCGCCAGCTACTCAAACAGCGCCGGTTGCTCCAGCACCTGTTGCTGAAAAAGTCGCACCAGCGCCAACATCAGCGCCTGTTACCGCACAATCAGCGCCTGTATCATCAGGCAATGACTTTGTTGAAAATGATGCTTATGCGCATGCAACTCCATCAGTACGTCGTTTAGCGCGTGAATTTGGCGTAAATCTTGCTAAAGTCACCGCGACAGGTCCTAAAAACCGTATTTTGCGTGAAGACATTCAAGCCTACGTTAAAAACGCAGTTAAACAAGTTGAAAGTGGCGCTGCTGGTGGTGCATTACTTGGTTTATTACCATGGCCGAAAGTTGATTTTAGTAAATTTGGTGAAGTTGAAAGCCTACCATTAACTAAAATCCAAAAAGTATCAGGTGCAAATTTACACCGTAACTGGGTCATGATTCCACATGTGACGGAGTTTGATGAAACCGATATTACTGATTTAGAGGCATTCCGTAAGCAACAAAATGCAGAAGCTGATAAGAAGAAGCTTGACCTTAAGATCACACCTTTAGTGTTTATCATGAAGGCGGTAGCTAGCGCATTAACAGCGTATCCTCGCTTTAATAGCTCATTATCTGAAGATGCTCAAACGCTAATTATCAAAAAATACATTAATATTGGTGTAGCTGTTGATACACCAAACGGTCTTGTTGTGCCAGTGTTTAAAGATGTTGATAAAAAAGGCATTGTTGAGCTTTCTCGAGAACTTGCGGCAATTTCTAAAAAAGCGCGTGAAGGTAAATTGACTGGTAGCGATATGCAAGGTGGATGTTTCACTATTTCTAGCCTTGGTGGTATTGGTACAACCTCGTTTACACCAATTGTCAATGCGCCAGAAGTGGGCATTTTAGGCGTATCTCGTTCTAGCATGAAACCAGTATGGAATGGCAAAGAGTTTACACCACGCTTAATGTTGCCTTTATCATTATCATTCGATCATCGTGTTATTGATGGTGCGGATGGTGCGCGCTTCTTAAGCCATATTGTTAACGTCTTATCCGACTTACGTCGTTTAGTGATGTAATTAAGGAGATCAAATTATGAGTCAAGATGTTAAAACACAAGTTGTGGTTTTAGGAGCAGGACCAGCGGGTTATTCCGCTGCGTTCCGTGCTGCCGACCTTGGACTAGATGTTACCCTTGTTGAACGTTATTCAACACTGGGTGGTGTCTGTTTAAATGTAGGTTGTATTCCATCAAAAGCATTACTTCATGTCGCTAAAGTAATCGATGAAGCAAAATCATTAACTGAACATGGTATCCATTTTGGTACCCCGAGACTTGAATTAGACAAAGTGCGTGGCTGGAAAGAAAAAGTCATTAGTCAGCTGACTAACGGACTTGCTGGCATGGCAAAAATGCGCAAAGTCAATGTGATTCAAGGTGAAGCTCAGTTTACTGGTAGCCATACTATGGAGGTGACTTCTTCAAAAGGGATCACTAAAATTACCTTTGATAATGCGATTATTGCAGCGGGTTCTCGTCCAATTAAGTTACCTTTTATTCCACATGATGATCCGCGTATTTGGGATTCAACAGATGCCTTAGCGCTAACTACCATTCCTAAAAAATTATTATTAATGGGTGGCGGAATTATTGGTCTTGAAATGGGGACTGTATACCATGCGTTAGGTTCAGAAGTCGATGTGGTTGAAATGTTTGACCAAGTGATCCCTGCTGCTGATAAAGATGTGATCAAAGTCTTTACTAAGCAGATCCAAAAGAAATTCACTTTACGATTAGAAACCAAAGTGACCACCGTTGAAGCCAAACATGATGCAATTTACGTCACCATGGAAAAGAAAGACGGCACCACCGAAACCCATACTTATGATGCGGTATTAGTGGCGATTGGTCGTACGCCAAATGGTAAGTTAATTAGTGCAGAAAAAGCAGGTGTTAACGTGACTGATCGTGGATTTATCGAAGTAGATAAACAGATGCGCACTAACGTACCACACATTTATGCCATTGGTGATATTGTGGGTCAACCAATGCTTGCGCATAAAGGTGTACACGAAGGGCATGTGGCAGCAGAAGTGATTGCAGGTAAAAAACACTTCTTTGATCCAAAAACTATTCCTTCTATCGCTTATACTGAGCCAGAAGTAGCTTGGGTTGGTTTAACTGAAAAAGAAGCGAAAGAAAAAGGCATTGATTATGAAGTATCAATCTTCCCATGGGCTGCTTCAGGGCGCGCTATTGCTTCGGATTGTTCAGAAGGGATGACAAAACTCATCTTTAATAAAGCAGATAATCGCTTGCTAGGTGGTGCGGTTGTTGGCGTGAATGGCGGTGAATTACTAGGTGAAATCACCTTAGCTGTTGAAATGGGCTGTGATGCCGAAGATATTGCATTAACTATCCATGCTCACCCAACATTGCATGAATCGATCGGCTTAGCTTCTGAAATTTATGAAGGCTCAGTCACCGATTTACCTAATGCCAAAGCAAAGAAAAAATAGTGACAATAAGTGATTAATTTACTTAGTAAAATGCCGTTAGCTCAAACTAACGGCATTTTTATTTGTCTTAAAATAAATTTGTTTGTCAAAACGCTTCCGAAAATAAAGTGTTTTAATAAAATAAAACTGAATTAAATATACTTAGTATGGATCTTAATAAAATTGAATGAAAGAGTAGGTCATCTATTTATCATGATAGTTTGCGTAATTGCTAATATTTTTCATTTAAATTTAATCATCTTAATTTTAGTGTTTTTTTCACAATTTTGGGATTTAACTCAACTCCAAGATTCAATTTTTTAATTAATGATTAAGTATATTTCTTTAACTGTTCAATATATCATATAGCAAAATAACTAAGATAAAACAGAATAATGAGTAACGAAATCGAATTAAAATTTGAAATCAATGACAACGATATTGCTAATTTAAAATGTTTTTTGGAACAATGGGCTGATAGTGACGAAGCCGAATTTTCGGCAATATCATCAGTCAAACGACGTTCTACAAAATTCAACTTGACTAATACTTATTATGACACAAACGATCATTATTTACGTAATAACCATTGTGGTCTGCGTGTAAGAGGATGTGAAGAAAATCACCAAAAAAAGTTTGAAATTACCTTAAAGCGAGATAGAAAATCAGTGGCTGGTTTACATGAACGAATAGAATTTAATGTCAACTTACCTAACTCAGAACCTGATTTAACACTATTACCACATGCGGCATTACCTGATAATTGTAATATTGCCCAGTTACAACAAAATTTATTGCCATTGTTTAGTACTGATTTCAAACGTCAAACTTGGTTGATTTCGTTTGCAAGTAGTGAAATTGAAGTCGCTTTAGATCAAGGAGAGATTAAGTCAAACCAAAAGGTTAAAATTATTCAAGAAGTCGAACTTGAACTCAAACAGGGTAATAAACAAGATTTGCTCAATTTTGCGCTTGAATTAAGTCGATTTCATTTACATCTTTTTTCACAAAGTAAAGCCGCTAGAGGTTATTTGTTGCTTAAAAATTCACCATTGAAAAGCTGTCAGTTTGATATTAAAATGAATCAAAATTTAACGCAACTGCTCAATTTTTGGCAACAAAATGAAGAATATGCGTTAGAAACTAACAACTTAAATTTTTATCAACAAACTTTAAAGCAGATTAGTAATGTATTAGCTGATAAAAACTTATCTCTTGAACCTGAATTTACTCAATGGCAAGAGGCATTATTGTCTTTTAACTCAATAGAAAAGTTTGCTTTTAGTGAACTGAACACAAGGTTAAAACTGGCATTGATTGCGAATCTGACTCTTAATTAATGGACTAAAAATAGATGAAATTCTCTTTTTTTAAATTACCGTTCTTTTTTGTACTCTTTTATTGGATTCTTGATAGCATCTTTACGATTGGATGTTTGCTTTTTGTTAATAGTGATTTTCACAGCGATGAAGTATTGGCTTTATTTAGTTCAAATAGTTATAGTATATCATTATTAAATACCCTAATTTTAACTAATACTTTTAATCAATTAGCGAATCTGGTTCTAGTTTTTATTACTTCAGCAATAGTATTAAACCAATATTTTATTTATCGAGTCAACGCAAATAATCTTTTATATGCATTTACAATAGTACTTTTGATAATCATTGGTTTATATGCTTATCAAATTATATTTGCCCAGCAGACAGGCGTGTTTTTGAATAGTTACTTGTTGGAATCATACTTCTTTTATACCTATAGGTTTTATATAGGAATATTGCGGTTTGTTAGTTATATTTGGATATTCATGGGGATTTGTTTAGGGATAAAACTATTGCGTTCGGTTTTTGTAACGGAACTGGAAATGATTGCATTGCCTACAAAGTATAGTCAAAAAATTCATTTATCTTTATTTATCTTGTTATTTAATTTTTATTATTTGGTTATTGTCTTATTCTTTTTGAATTACTTTTTACTTCCTGATTTTCTTTTCGAATCAGATATTTTTGCGATGAGTTTTCATTCAATTTTTTTACTAATATGTAATACCGTTGGCTACATTGCTTTACGCAAACAATTTACTTCTGTCGGGTCTAAACTTCAACTAAAAAATTTAGCTTTTAGTTCTGCTATTGCTTTTAGTGTAACCTTGCTACTATCTATAATTGTTTTTTTTATCAATACCTATTTTATGAATTTAGGATGGCTTGACAAGATGGTTAAGTTATTGAATGATAAACAAATTTTAGCTATTGCATTCTCTTATATTATAGCATTTTTTGTAGTGTTATGTTTGATTGGTTGGCTCGTTGTTCGCAAAGTAGTAAAGGTATTTTTTAGCAAATAAGATCATCATTCTATCGTATTGAACATTGATACGATAGAATTTTAAGATTTTTCTTTTAGTAAATAAGCTCCATTGATGTAGCTCATCTTGCAAAATAGTATACCCAAAAATAGTGAATAAATTACCTGATGATTAGCTATCTATTAATTATGAGGTATTCCCTATTTTGTAAAAAAACATTCAATATGTCTATACCGTTTAAATGGTAAAAATAATTACCTGCCTTAAATCAAAATTAACCACTTGAAGTAAATAACGAATCTTAAATAAGATATTCAATATATAGTGAATTATCTTTAAGATCTTTTGATAAAATAACAACAAAAAGCATACGCCACTATTTTTCTACAAACTTTTATTTTTTATATAAATACTATATCAATGAAAAAAGTTATTTATAATAGAGGCTTATTTTGGTGATTTTACTTTTAGTAACAATATTTCTAAGAGAGTTTGCCCATGTCGGAATTTAATCTACCACTTTGCCTTTTGCTTGAACAACAAAAGCAAAAAGTTATCTCGCAACTTAGAAAATGCCAGCCAGATGAAGTGCAAGCTAATCTTGATATTTTAGTACAAAGTGATTTTTTGGTGGATGCTTTTTATCGATTCCCACAGTGGCTCTCAGAGATAGCAAACAATCCACTGAAAGCCGACGAACGACAATATTACCAAAATTGGTTAACTAAAAAATTAACCTTAGTTTCGGATGAAACTGAATTGATGAAAGAATTACGGCAATTTAGGCGTTATATTTTAGTTCGATTAGCATGGTCTCAATTAACCCACATCAGTTGTGATGAGCAAATTTTATTACAATTAAGCGAGTTGGCAGAAGTGATTATTGTTACGGCTCGTGATTGGCTTTATGAACTGAGTTGTAAAGAGTGGGGCACTCCTTGTAATGCACAAGGTAAATTACAACCCTTGCTAATTTTAGGGATGGGTAAACTGGGCGGTGGAGAACTTAATTTTTCGTCTGATATTGATTTGATTTTTACTTACCCAGAGCATGGGCAAACGCAAGGTGGGCGACGAGAGCTTGATAATAGTGTATTCTTCACTCGATTAGGGCAACGCTTAATTAAAGCTCTTGATCAAATTACCGAAGATGGTTTTGTTTATCGTGTTGATATGCGCTTGCGCCCGCTAGGTGATGGCGGACCTTTGGTGTTAAGTTTTTCATCTATGGAAGACTACTACCAAGAGCAAGGTCGTGATTGGGAGCGTTATGCAATGGTCAAAGCTAAAATACTTGGGGATCAACAATCGCCTTATGTCAATGAACTTTACCAAATGCTAAAACCCTTTGTGTATCGCCGTTATATCGACTTTAGCGTCTTACAGTCATTGCGTAATATGAAAAGCATGATTGAACGTGAAGTACGTCGTCGCAGTTTAAAAAATAATATTAAGCTTGGTGCTGGGGGAATTCGGGAAGTTGAGTTTATTGTGCAAGTCTTTCAGCTTATACGTGGTGGGCGAGTAGTGGGGTTACAAACCCGTTCACTGCTCACGGCTTTACAGGTTATTGAACAAGAATCATTGCTCAACACTGATGAAGTAACCGCATTACGTGAAAACTATCTTTTTTTACGCCGTTGTGAAAACTTACTGCAAGCTATTAACGATGAACAAACTCAAACCTTACCAGATGATGAACTTGATCAGCTGCGCCTAGCTAGCGGTATGGGATTGGCTAATTGGGCTGATTTTCAACGTGACTTAACTAAGCGCATGCAAGCTAATCGCCAAATATTTAATCAGCTTATTGGTGAACATGAATCGACATCATCCACGGCAAAACAATACAATGATCAGTTCGATGATCTTTGGGTACCCGATCTACAAATAAATGATGTAAAAGCAATACTGCCATCTTATTCAGATGATGATGTAAATCAACTTTGGCAAATGCTTGTACAATTTCGCGATGATATCGGTAAACGTACTATTGGTGTACGGGGGCGTGAAATACTCGATCAATTGATGCCTAGATTATTAGAATCCATTTGTAGTGAAAAACAAGCAATAGTCATTTTATCGAGAATTTTTCCTTTGCTAGTTAATATTGTTAGTCGTACCACCTATTTAGAGTTATTACTAGAATACCCAATCGCATTAAAACAGGTGATTCGCTTATGCAGTGCATCACCAATGATCAGTGATCAACTCGCTCATTACCCCATATTGCTTGATGAACTTATTGATGTTAATTCGCTACACCAAACGATTGCACCACACGAATATAAAAGCCAACTTTATCAATATTTACTTCGTATTCAAGTGGATGATGAAGAACAACAACTGGAAGCATTACGACAATTTAAGCAAATGCAATTACTCCATATTGCTACCGCAGATGTTGAACATGTATTAACCACCATGAAAGTCAGTGATCACCTAACCTATGTGGCCGAAGCATTACTCGATTTTGTTATACAAATGGCGTGGAATCAAATAACCGCCCGTTATGGTCAGCCAGAACATTTATCTGCTAATGACAAAGGATTAGTTGTTGTTGCTTATGGCAAATTAGGTGGCTGGGAGCTAGGTTATGGTTCCGATCTTGATTTAGTCTTTTTACACGATTGCCCAGTAAATAGCATGACCAAAGGCGAAAAACAGATCGACAGTCGTCAATTTTATTTGCGTTTAGTACAACGAATTATTCATCTATTTAATGTACGTACTAGCTTTGGTATTTTATATGAAGTCGATGTAAGGCTCCGCCCTCAGGGAAATGCTGGGTTACTTGCGTGTAGCTTAAATTCATTTGAGGATTACCAGATGAATGAAGCTTGGACTTGGGAACATCAAGCATTAGTACGAGCCAGAGCCGTATATGGCGAAAGCGAATTAATAAAACGTTTTAACCAAATTCGTCATAATGTACTTTGTAAAAAGCGAGATCAAAATACCTTAAAAACAGAAGTTCGGCAAATGCGCGAAAAAATGAGAGCCCACCTTAGCACATCACACACGCATTTGTTTAATTTAAAAATTGATGAAGGGGGGATTGGTGATATTGAATTTTTATCGCAATATCTTGTACTTAATTATGCTTATCAATACCCAAAAATGACAACATGGAGCGACAACGTTCGTATTTTAGAACTCGCAACAAATTACCAAATTATGGATAGCAACGAAGCCCAGCAACTAACACAAGCTTATATTGACATGCGCAATAAAATTCATCAATTGGCATTACAAGCTTTACCAAGTACTGTTGATGATTCGCAATTCAGTCAAGTAAAAAATATTGTTAATCAAAGCTGGCGTAAGTGGTTAATGTAGTGAGTAAAATATTATTATTTTGTTACTTTCAACGATGAGGCTCGTAGTCAAAAGCGGAGAAAAGCTTTAAGTCATTTATCATGATAGCCTCGCAACGGCTAGAATGAGAAAGCTCATCATGGGGGATGAATTGTTTACCTTTGAACCGCGATACTTGATTAGGTAATAATTTATAGTAATGAAAATAAAGAAGCTTGTTATTTTCGATTATTTCGCCATGAAATAAAGCAATAATAAAATACTAAAGGAGGGGGATTCTGCAAGCATTTGTGAAAAATGTTGTTTTAATATTATTAATGGCTGAAAATTTTAGCTGCCAGTAATGGATAGATTAAATAATTGTTTTTAAAAAGGCTTAATTTCAAATAATCCAATAAACTTTTTAAAACTATTACTTTGTATAGAGTAACTGAATTTGTAAAATTTTTTACTCAATCGCATGTATTATCTACGTATATATTCACTAAAATTTCTTCACAACGGTAAAGTTTTAAAACATGTTGAGTGATATTAATAAAAAATAAATGCCACATTAGTGGCATTCATGAGGAAGCGGTGTGAGTCTACAATATTAAGTATTAAGCCACTATTTTACTTCTTTCCACAAAATCAGATCCTGATCTTCAAGATCTGAAGCATCAAAGCTGATTGGTGCGATATCTTCGCGGTCAAAAGCGATGTCACCACCATTAATAGCACTATCACCTTTTTGAATCCCTTTAAAATCAAATAAATTAGTATCACACAAATGGGATAGGGTGATATTTTGCGTGGCTCGAAACATGGTTTCTATCCGGCCAGGAAACTTCCTATCCCACTCATTTAGCATTTCTTTAATGACTTGTCTTTGTAAGTTGGGTTGTGAACCACAAAGATTACAAGGAATAATCGGGAATTGCTTAATTTGCGCATATTTAGCAATATCTTTTTCTTTACAGTAAGCCAGCGGTCGGATAATGATATGTTCACCCGAATCATTCATTAACTTAGGGGGCATTGCTTTAAGTTTGCCACCATAGAACATATTTAAAAACAGTGTTTCTAATATATCATCACGATGATGCCCAAGCGCAATTTTAGTTGCGCCAAGCTCGGTCGCAGTGCGATATAAAATTCCCCGACGAAGGCGTGAGCATAAAGAACAAGTTGTTTTGCCTTCAGGGATTTTTTCTTTAACAATGCCATAGGTATTTTCTTGGACGATTTTATACTCAATACCAAGCGAATTTAAATACTCTGGTAAAACGTGTTCGGGAAAACCAGGTTGTTTCTGATCTAAATTAACCGCAATTAATTCGAAATTTATTGGGGCACTGATTTTTAAATTAATAAGAATATCAAGCAAAGTATAACTATCTTTACCACCTGATAGGCAAACCATAATACGATCGTCTTGTTCAATCATATTAAAATCAGCGATTGCTTCGCCCGTTAGGCGACGCAATCGTTTATGTAGTTTATTTTGATTATATGTATTCATCACAATCTTATTTGTTATTCCGCCCGGCTCATATAGCGACGCTCAGCGATGTGAATTTTGACTTTTTCATTATTATCAATATACTCAGGAACTTGAATAACAAGACCCGTTGATAGTGTTGCAGGTTTAGTTCGTGCGCTTGCTGAAGCACCTTTAATACTTGGCGAAGTTTCAACAATTTCTAAATCGACAGTTTGTGGTAGCTCTAATGCGATGACTTCGTCGTCCGCCATTAATACTTGAATTCCATCCATTCCGCCCTCAGGAATAAATAAAAGCTCATCTTCAATTTGTTCTTTTTTGAAAATAAATGATGTGTAATCTTCATTATCCATAAACACATATTCATCCCCATCAATATAAGAAAAACTAACAGGACGGCGAGACAGTTCAATGGTTTCGAGGATATCATCTCCTTTAAATCGTTCTTCGACTTTACCGCCATTTTTGACGTCAGTAAAACGCATTTTATAAAGCGTACTGGCACCACGAGCACTAGGGCTTTGAACATCAATATCTTTAACGAGTAATAATTTGCCATTATAGGCGACTGCATCGCCACGTTTTATTTCATTTGCTTTAGCCATAATATTTTCTTCGCGATTATTAAAAATAGAGTTAAAAAATTAACTCGCTATTTTAACGCTAACTTGTTATTGTCACCAACTAAATTTATTAATAAGCTTTAAATTAAAGGAAAAATGATGGCAAATTTATTTCAATGTCGAGAAAATTGTGGTGCTTGTTGTATTGCACCATCAATTTCTTCTCATATTCCTGGCATGCCTAATGGTAAAATAGCTGGTATTGCTTGTATTCATTTAGGTGAAAATTTTAAATGCCAGCTATTCGGGCTTGCATCAAGACCATCCGTTTGTGAGCGGTTACAACCCTGTTACGAGATGTGCGGTGATAATCGTGAGCAAGCATTGGATTATTTAACTCAATTAGAACAACTTACACGTGGGTAAGTATTGCTTCTATTTAACAAATGAGATTTATTATTAAAATTATTTATCTCGTCATGCTTTTTTTTTGATACACTTCTGCGCATTTTATTTTATCTGTAATGATTAATATAAATTTTGAGCTGCCAGTTGACAGCTAAGAATGTAACGTGCTGAAAATACGTATACGCTATAAAATTGACTCTCTTTAATAAAGAAGAATATTGCTATGAAAAATAAATTAAAACGAGATTTAAAGGCTCGTCATTTAACCATGATTGCCATTGGTGGTTCCATTGGTACAGGATTATTTGTTGCATCTGGTGCAACAGTTGCGCAGGCAGGCCCAGGAGGGGCACTACTTTCTTATGCCATTATCGGCGTAATGGTTTACTTTTTAATGACAAGCTTGGGTGAATTGGCCGCTTATCTTCCCGTTTCAGGAACATTTGCAACTTATGGCTCACGTTATGTCGATGAGGCATTTGGTTTTGCTATTGGCTGGAATTATTGGTACAACTGGGCAATTACTGTTGCGGTTGACTTAGTTGCAGCGCAATTGGTGATCTCATATTGGATAGATTTAGGTAGTTATAGTTGGCTTTGGAGCTTTCTATTTTTAAGCATTATCTTTTGCCTTAACTATATTTCGGTTAAAGGCTTTGGTGAAGCAGAATTTTGGTTTTCACTAATTAAAGTTGTCACTGTTGTTCTTTTTATTGCTGTTGGGTTGCTCATGATTGTCGGTATTTTGGGTGGAGCACAAGGTGCAGGTTGGCACAATTGGCAAGTAGGTGACGCTCCGTTTGTTGGTGGATTTTCATCAATGATTGGCGTAGCTATGGTGGTTGGGTTTTCGTTCCAAGGCACAGAGCTGATAGGTATTGCTGCGGGTGAATCAAGTTCTCCAGAAAAAAACATCCCTAAAGCAATGAAACAAGTATTTTGGCGAATCTTGTTATTTTATATCTTTGCAATCTTAGTCATTAGTTTAATTATTCCATATACTGATCCTAATTTGTTGCGCAATAACGAAACCGACATTAGTGTAAGCCCATTTACTTTAGTATTCCAAAATGCAGGGTTACTGTCAGCTGCGGCATTAATGAATGCTGTTATTTTGACATCAGTTCTTTCTGCTGGTAATTCAGGATTGTATGCGTCAACTCGAATGCTTTATGCCTTAGCTAAAGAAGGTAAGGCTCCGAAAATTTTTGGAAAATTATCGTCATCAGGGGTGCCTAGAGTGGCGCTACTAGTAACGACATTTGTCGCTATGCTTTGTTTCTTAACATCTATGTACAAAGATCAAGAAGTTTATCTGTGGTTGTTGAACATGTCGGGTATGACGGGCTTTATTGCTTGGCTTGGTATCGCCATTAGCCATTATCGTTTTAGAAAAGGTTATATTGCTCAAGGTCATGATCTTAATAAATTACCATATCGCTCAAACTTATTCCCATTGGGGCCTATTTTTGCTTTTGTACTATGTTTGATTATTACTTTAGGTCAGAATTACGAAGCATTTTTACAAGACACCATTGACTGGAATGGCGTGATTGCAACCTATATTGGTTTACCGCTATTTTTAGTAATTTATTTTAGTTACAAAATAGTCAAAAAGACAAAATGGGTTAAATACGATCAGATGAACTTTTCTAAAGAAGATTAAATCGCTAGTTTAAATTTATCACTCATCCGTCGACAAAGGTCGACGGATTTTTTATTAAAAAAGAGATAAATAAACCGTTATACTTTTAAATAGTTTATTTAGATAACGATATTAGCGACTACGGAAGATGATACGTGCTTTAGATAGATCGTAAGGCGTCATTTCAACAGTAACTTTATCGCCAGTGAGAATACGAATATAATTTTTTCGCATCTTACCAGAAATATGTGCAGTAACGACATGACCATTTTCAAGTTCAACACGAAACATCGTGTTTGGAAGTGTATCAAGTATGGTACCTTGCATTTCAATGTTATCTTCTTTTGCCATTGGGGCCTCTTAATAATAAATACAAATTAAATATACTTAATTGATTTGCCATGTAAAGTGCTTAATGACAAAACAATAATGTTACACTTTTATCTTACCTTATCGGTATTTGATGAGAAGCCTAACAAGCTAAGTATAAACACAAAAAAACTGAGTTCAGAATATATAAATACAGCGGCGAAATAATGCCGAAAAAACTGTCAGATGTAAAGCCCTTTCTACTATTTCTTTATGTTATAAAGTCTTTGTTGCTGAATATAGTGCCATACTTGAGGTGGCAATAACTTTTCACAACGTGCTTGATTGTTAATATTTCGCCTAATTTCCGTTGCTGAAATATCTTCAAGTGGTGTATGCGCAAAAAAGATATAGCCATGAGGTGAGTCATGTAATTGTTCAACTTTGGTTGTACTATGTTCATCAATCCATTGTTGTAGCTCAATGTTATTGGTATTTTGTGCATAACCTGGTCTACGGCAAATTAACAAATGGCAGTAATCGAGCAGTGTTTTCCATTTGTTCCAAGTTGGCAAGCTCAATAATGAATCTTGCCCCATAATAAACGCCAGTCCATTACTATTTCCCTTTTCTTCTCGCCACGCTTGAAGTGTTTCAATAGTGTAAGACGGGCGTTTTGATGCTATAGGAACGATCTCTCTTATATCTAACGCAAATAAAGGTAAATCTTCGATAGCTAATTTTAACATTGTTAAACGTTGTTCAGTATTGGCTTCGGGTTGAGGTTTATGGGGTGGAATATGATTAGGCAATAAACTAATTTGCTTTAATCCCACTTCATTTGCTAATGAAATAGCAGGACGAAGATGTCCATAATGGATAGGATCAAAAGTCCCTCCTAATAATGCGTTCAACATTTATCTAATCCCATAAATTGCATCGATAAATTAAATATTTCGTCCCATATTTGAACTTGATTATCATGTTTTAGACTGATTTCAATTTCAGTCAGTTTGGCTAGTAAATTAAACAAGCTTTTAATATCACAACGATTTAGATAATTGGTATAAATCGTTCTTTTATTTTGCCAAATTTTATATTCATCAAAAACCTGTTTTAAAGATTTTTGCTGTAACCCTTTTTTTAAATTAATGATCAGTATTAGCTCACGTTGAATAATTCGCAACAAAATTAATGGCTCAAATTCATTCATCTTTAACTGCTGTAAAATATGCATAGCCCTTTTTATTTTATTGGCCATTAATGCATCAGTCCAATGATAGGGCGTAAATATTGCTGAATCATTAATATTGCTTTCGACTTCGTCATAAGAAATGATGTGATCGGGATACAACAATTTTAGCTGTGCAATAATTTGCGTTAATGCAAGCAAATTGCCCTCATAATAATAGCAAAGTAGATCTATTGCTTTAGGCTCAATAGCAATTTGTTGTTGCTGTAAATGATTTTTAACCCATTGTGGTAGTTGTAAGGTATCGGGTGTGGCACAATTGACAACAACCAATTTATCCGATAAAGCTTTATACCAAATTGCATTTTCTTGTGTTTTAGTCATTTTATTGAGCGTGATTATCAGTGCAATATCAGGCGTTAAAATCTCGCTGAGCGTATTAAGTTTAGCGGTAATGCCTGCATTTAATGAATTCTCACCAAAATCAAGTAGAAGCAAAGTGTTGCTTGAAAATAAATTCATTGCTTGGCAGCAATCAAAAATGGCTATCCAATCAGTTTGATTATCAATAACAAAAGTAAGCTGTTCATCAAAGCCAGCAAGTTTAAAAGCGTTTCGTAACTCAGTTTGCGTATAATGCTGTAAATAAGGATCACTACCTAAAATCAAATAATAAGGTGATCCTAATTTATGGCTAATTTGATCGGCACTAATTTTAATCATGATAACGTTAATTTACCGCATCAATTGATTTTAATTTACGAATGATTTGTTTAGCTGCCTGTTTAAACATCTCGTTTTCAATTAAATCTTGCTCGACCGTTTTCGCTAATGCTTCAGATGGATTATCAAAGAACGTTCTAAATACACGAACACTAATTGGGTATGTCTGTTGACCAGCAATAACAACTTGTGCTTCAACAGCTAAGACTAATTGATATTCGGCAGCTTTACCATCCTGATAAATTGAAATGGTATTGCGACTTAGATTTTCGCTTATCATTCTTAGCGATGGCAATTGCTCTGAAGCATTATTATTGGCTAGAGTCACTTGGTTATCGTGCAATAACTCTTTAATATTGCGAGACAGGCGGCCATAAGGATCATAACTTACATAAGACATCGTTTTGAAACGTTCAGGTACTTCTGGCTCATGCTGCAGATGAAATCCACATCCTGTTAAGGATATTGTTAATAACATAATGAATGCTAAATATTTTCTCATACTTATAACCGCCTAAATTGAGTTATCAAACAATATTAACCAACAACAAGGTTTAACAATTTACCCGGTACGTAAATCACCTTACGGATAGCAACATCGATCAAATATTTTTGGATGTTAGGCTCTTGTTTTGCTTGTGCCATAACAAAATCTTGATCGGCATTAGCTGGCACAGTAAATTTACCGCGAACTTTACCATTAATTTGCACAACAATGAGCTTTTCATCTTCAACCATTGCCGATTCATCAGCGATAGGCCATGTAGTGTTATCGATCGGTTCGCTATGGCCTAAAGCTTGCCACATAACAAAACAGGCGTGTGGCATCATAGGGTAAAGTAATCGAACAATTGCATTTAATGCCTCATCCATTAGAGCTCGATCTTGCTCGGTTTCTTGTGGCGCTTTTTGTAAGCGATTCATAAACTCCATCACAGCAGCAATAGCCGTATTAAAGGTTTGTCTACGACCAATATCATCACTCACTTTCGCAATGGTTTTATGTAATTCACGACGTAATGTTTTTTGTTCGCTATTTAAACTTGCAATATCAAGTTTAGCTGTTTGTCCCTTTTGGGCATGTTCGTAAACTAAACGCCAAACACGTTTAATAAATCGGTTAGCACCTTCAACGCCAGACTCTTGCCATTCCAGTGTCATATCAGCAGGCGAAGCAAACATCATAAACAACCGAACGGTATCCGCACCGTATTTTTCAACCATTTCTTGTGGATCGATACCATTATTTTTCGATTTTGACATCTTCGTCATGCCAGCATGAACAAGCTCATTACCTTTACTGTCAATGGCTTTAGCAATGCGTCCTTTCTCATCACGTTCAATCGTGACTTCAGTTGGTGACACCCAAATACGTTCATTCGTTGGACTTGTGTAGTAAAATGCATCTGCTAATACCATGCCTTGGCATAGCAAGCGTTTTGCTGGTTCGTCTGATGATACCAAACCAAAATCACGCATTAATTTATGGAAGAATCTAAAATAAAGTAAATGCATAATAGCATGTTCAATACCACCGACATATTGATCAACAGGTAACCAATAGTTTGCCGCGTTTTCATCTAACATGCCTTTGTCATAGTGTGGGCAAGTATAACGAGCATAATACCAAGATGATTCCATAAAAGTATCAAAAGTATCAGTTTCACGCAGTGCGTTTTGTCCGTTTACAGTTGTTTTGGCCCAGTTAGGATCGGCCTTAATCGGGCTGGTAATGCCATTCATTTCGACATCTTCAGGTAAAATAACTGGTAATTGATCTGCTGGAGTAGGTATAGTTGTACCATCTTCAAGTGTTACCATTGGAATTGGCGCTCCCCAATAGCGTTGGCGTGAAACGCCCCAGTCGCGTAAACGGTAGTTAACTTTACGTTGACCAATACCCAATCCTATTAGCTTATCAGCAATGGCATTGAATGCTTGTTCAAAATTAAGGCCATCAAACTCACCAGAATTAAATAGGATCCCATGCTCAGTATAGGCTTGCTCAGATACATCAGGTGCATTGCCGTCTTGGTTTAAAATAACGGAGTTAATTGGCAAGTTATATTTAGAAGCAAACTCATAATCACGCTCGTCATGGGCAGGAACCGCCATTACTGCGCCTGTGCCATATTCAATTAACACAAAATTGGCAATCCAAACAGGGACTTTTTTACCTGTTAAAGGGTGAATAGCATAAAAACCAGTAGCAATACCTTTCTTTTCCATGGTTGCCATATCGGCTTCGGCTGTTTTAGTGTTTTTACATTCAGCGACAAACTCGGCAATTTTAGGATCGTTTTTGGCTGCTAATTGAGCAAGCGGATGCTCTGCGGCAACGGAGACAAAGCTAACGCCCATTAACGTATCAGGGCGTGTTGTGTAGACGCGTAACTTATCAGCGTAATTTTCAACAGCAAAATCAAATTCGACCCCTTCAGAACGACCAATCCAGTTACGTTGCATGGTTTTAACTTGCTCTGGCCAACTTTCTAATGTGTCTAGATCATTAAGCAATTCTTCGGCATAAGCAGTAATTTTAATAAACCATTGCGGGATCTCTTTACGCTCAACAGGGGTGTTACAACGCCAGCAGCAACCTTCAACCACTTGCTCATTAGCAAGAACCGTTTGATCGTTAGGGCACCAGTTAACTGCTGATGTTTTTTTATAAACTAAGCCTTTTTCAAATAGTTTAGTGAAGAACCATTGTTCCCATTTATAGTATTCGGGACGACAAGTGGTCACTTCACGATCCCAATCATAACCAAAGCCTAAAAGCTGTAATTGCTTTTTCATATAAGCAATATTTTCATAAGTCCATTTTGCAGGTGCAGTATTATTTTTAACAGCAGCACCTTCAGCAGGCAAACCAAACGCATCCCAACCGATAGGTTGTAGTACATTTTTTCCGTTTAAGCGCTGATAACGTGAAATGGTATCACCAATGGTATAGTTACGAACATGGCCAAGATGCAAGCGCCCAGAAGGGTAAGGGAGCATTGATAAGCAGTAGTACTTCTCTTTTGATGGATCTTCAGTAACGTGAAAGGTTTTATTTTCTTGCCAGTGTTTTTGTACAGTGGCTTCGATTTCATCAGGGCGATATTGTTCTTGCATGACGAGTTAATGTCCTATCTATTATTGCTAATGAAAATATGTCGCTAATTGTATTGGTTATTGATTCGTTTTACAAATGATATATGAGGCACAATATTGATTTCTTTCAGTAGTAAATTTAAATATTCATCAGCTCAGATAAGCTTTGATCTACAAAAAATATTGCATTGTTTACAGAAATGATTTAATTAAGATAACCCAATTAGATTATCTTAATTAATCAGTTAACTGTAATGATAGAAAGTACTAATGATTAGAAAATATTCGGCTGAATATAAACAATCTTCTTTATAGAATAGGTTAATCGTGATGCGGGTTGTTAGTCACACTAGTTAATTAATAAGTTGGCTAATATTGTCGTACATGCTGGAGGCATTGATATTAATGGTCCGAAAATTAATATTGGCCCAGTGGTAAATATTTGTGATGCAGGTAGCCCATCAAGTGTAAGAGCTCCGCTTAATCCTGCGATTTTAGCTGCACTGGCTGGCAGCGGTATCCCCTTTATTGAGCGTTGTCCAATTGATACGTCAGCAAAAGTGTCTCCATCGCTTGATGAATATCAAAAAGTGTTTGTATTAAAAAATGAAGAGGGTGAGCTATTAGCTAATGTTAAATATAAATTAACGTTGGGCTCAGGCAAAGTCATTGAAGGTATAACAGATAGTGAGGGGCGAACTGAATGTATATTGTCTGACGAAGCTGAAAATGTGAAGTTTGAATGCTTTATATGCTGAAAAAGGAATAATTTATGTATAATCAAGTATTTGCTAATACAACGAATAATGTCGAAAATATAGTAACAACTGTTACTGTAAAACACTTTTATACTAAATCAATAGATACCTCTGGCTGGTTAAAAGTAAAACTAGACCCGAGTAATAAATTTGCTTTTCTTTGTGATTATACAAAAGTCATTATTCAAAAAGTTGAAAATGACCGAACCTACTTTTTGATTAAAGAAGGTCGATATGCTAATAATATTGCAAGTTTAAGTAATAAAAATGCAATAAAATGTCTAATTGACTGTTCTAGAGGAACTGGTGCAACATTAACCGTTACAAATCTAAAAAGAAAAAAGGAAATTTCTATTATTAGAAAACAAGAATTAAACCAATTATTTGCAGACCTCAGTTTTAACGGAAACAAAGCACGAATTACCATTGATTCAGATGTGGATTATGTAGAAACAAACCCACTTAGTCCTTATTATAGACAAATCTTGCATTCAAAACCACTACCTAATGGAACTTATAATATTTTGGCTCCATTTACAGCAGGAGACAAAGAGTCAACAGATTATTATCGAGCCGATCCAAATGGATATAAAGCATTAGCTTATGATACGGTATGGTTTCCGATAGAATATGCGCCAACATATAATAGTAATTTTGTTCATGTAGGGAATTTATCGGAAGGATGCATTACCTGTTATGAAATACAAAAATGGAATGATTTATATCAATATTTAATTAGCAATAGATCAGACAGCGATGGCAAATATGTGGGAAAACTTATAATAGGATAAATAATATGAAAACACCTATAAACACAATGATTTTATTTTTTTTTATTAGTTTGATAACAAATTATGCACATTCACATGTTTTAACGAATGTACAGAAACATTATGGTAATGAGCAAATTCATGGCTTGAAATATATTAATGATAAAGCAATTGAAGTTATTGAAGCCTATAATAAAGAACACAATACTCACTGGAGATCATTAGAGCCCGATTTAAGAATTATTGTTAATAGGTGCTTAGTGCCACTCAAAGCTGAATGGGCAGAATATGATCCTCATAAAAAATTGTGGGATATACCTTCGGGATATTGGCATGTGTCAGTTTCTTGTGATAAAACTGTCAGCGATATTCCTGAAATGGAATCTTGGGATATTTATGTTCCAACCACAAGGCCATTAAAGCCAAGTCAAATTGAAGAATAGAAATTTATTTAACTGATTTATTAATATTAGGTTACCGGTATGTCGTCTTTGTTATTACCTTTTATACCAGACGCTTCAAGTGAGAATTATTGGTATGTTTTAGTTGATTGTGCCTTGTTAAAGGGTTTTTATTTATCATTATCAAAAATTGATAATTTAGAGACTGTTCAATATTCTGTGTCATTTCGGTAAACTATGTAGCAAAAAAGGAAATGACCCATGTCCTAAGAATTTGATTTTGAAAAAGCATTAAAATTATTACAAAATGGTCAACCGCTAACGGGTAAAGATGGTATTTTAACGCCATTAATCAAGCAGCTAACAGAAGCGGCGTTATCGGCGGAATTAGATTCTCATTTAGCCAACGACATTACCCCTAATCGGCGTAATGGTAAGAGTTCAAAGACAATAAAAAGCTCATCAGGCAGTTTCGAACTTGATGCACCAAGAGATAGAAACGGTTCATTTGAACCTCAACTCATCAAAAAAAATCAGACAACATTAAACGATGAAATTGAACAAAAAATTCTCAGTATGTATGCGCTGGGGATGAGTTATAAAGATATCAGCCAGCATATTGAAGAGATTTATGCTTTTCGTCTTTCTCCTGCAACTTTAACCGCCATTACAGATAAAATCATTCCTGAGCTCAGATTATGGCAACAACGACCGCTAGAATCGCTTTATCCGTTTGTTTGGATGGATGCAATTCATTATAAAGTAAAAGAAGATGGGGTTTATCACAGCAAGGCTGTTTATACTGTACTTGCACTTAATTTAGCCGGAAAAAAGGAAGTATTAGGCTTGTATTTATCTGAAAACGAAGGGGCTCATTTTTGGTTATCGGTGTTGACCGATTTACAAAACCGAGGATTAAATGACATTTTAATTGCTTGTGTCGATGGATTAGTTGGCTTTCCTGAAGCGATTAATACTATTTACCCACAAACAGAGGTTCAACTTTGTGTTATTCATCAAATCCGCCATTCAATTAAGTATGTTGCCTCTAAACATCACAAAGCATTTATGAGCGATTTGAAACTTGTTTACAAGGCGGTCTCTCGTGAAGCAGCAATTGATGCATTAGATGAACTTGAGAAAAAATGGGGCGATAAGTATCCAATCGTCATCCAATCATGGCGTCGTAAATGGGATAATTTATCAGCTTATTTCCGCTATCCTGAGCCTATTCGTAAGGTGATTTATACCACCAATGCTATTGAG
>NZ_LZHP01000012.1:0-7703 GCF_001690605.1 Gilliamella sp. Nev6-6
CGAGGTTTGTCATCAATCTGAATAGCCACATTTAGTGGCTATTTTTATTAATGGCTATGATTCAATTCCTTGACTACGCAGATAATCTTCATAATTACCCGTATAATCGTTCACTTTTTCAGGTGTAATTTCAACAATTCGAGTCGCTAAGGAACTTACAAACTCACGGTCGTGTGAAACAAAAAATAGTGTGCCCTGATAAAGCTCTAATGCCATATTGAGTGATTCAATTGATTCCATATCAAGATGGTTTGTTGGCTCATCCATGACAATAATATTCGGGCGTTGCATCATCAATTTACCAAATAACATGCGTCCCTTTTCACCACCAGATAGAACTTTAACTTGTTTTTTAATATCATCTTGCGAAAATAATAAACGCCCTAAAATACTACGTACCGCTTGCTCATCGTCGGTGGGTTGCTTCCATTGACTCATCCAGTCAAATACGGTTAAGTCTTCATCAAATTCATATTCATGATCTTGCGCGTAATAACCAATATTGGCATTTTCTGACCATTTGATCTCGCCTTGTTCTGGTGTCAGTTCGCCCATTAAGGTTTTTAGTAGGGTGGTTTTACCGATACCGTTAGTCCCTAAAATTGCGACTTTCTCGCCCACTTCAACCATTAATTTAAGATTTTTAAATAGTGGACCGTTGTCAAAACCTTTCGTCAGATTTTCAACAACAAGGGCATTGCGAAACAGCTTTTTATCCTGTTCAAAGCGAATAAATGGGTTTTGACGGCTGGAAGCTTTGACTTCTTCAAGTTTGATTTTTTCAATTTGTCTGGCGCGTGATGTCGCTTGCTTGGATTTAGAAGCATTGGCACTAAAACGACTTACAAACGATTGCAATTCACTTATTTGTGCTTTCTTTTTGGCATTGTCAGCTAATAAGCGCTCTCTGGCTTGAGTTGACGCGGTCATATAATCGTCGTAATTACCAGGATAGACACGCAATTCACCATAATCCAAATCGGCCATATGGGTACAAACCATATTTAAAAAATGGCGGTCATGCGAAATAATAATCATCGTACTTTCGCGTTGATTTAACGTCTCCTCAAGCCAACGGATCGTATCAATATCTAAGTTATTGGTTGGTTCATCAAGCAATAAGATATCAGGATTTGAAAATAGGGCTTGGGCTAACAATACCCGTAACTTCCAACCTGGCGCGATTTCACTCATTAGCCCGTAATGTTGTTCAATGGGGATACCAACACCTAATAATAATTCGCCAGCACGAGACTCAGCGCTATAACCATCCATTTCAGCATATTGAATTTCTAAATCAGCCACTTTAAACCCGTCTTCTTCGCTCATTTCCGGAAGCGAGTAAATACGATCGCGTTCTTGTTTGATTTGCCATAATTCGGTATGCCCCATAATGACGGTATCAAGTACGGTAAAATCTTCAAAAGCAAACTGATCTTGGCGTAATTTACCTAATCTTTCATGTGGATCGAGCGATACATTACCCGATGTCGGCACTAGATCACCACCAATAATTTTCATAAAGGTCGATTTACCACAGCCATTAGCACCGATAAGCCCATAGCGATTACCGTTACCAAATTTAACCGAAATGTTTTCAAATAATGGCTTACTGCCAAATTGCATTGTGATGTTATTTGTACTTAACACTAAAATTTACTCTCTTTAAAATGCGTTTTGCTCAAAAGCAATAATTAGCCTTTGCATGACGTTGCGAAAATATAAATTGGAGCACATTATGCCATAATTAATCATTTTTGAGGATCTTTGTTTTAAATAACAGCATTTAGGAAGGGTATATTTAATTTAATTCTTAATATATTGTAAAATATAGGAAAGTTTCAGGACGTCTACACACCATAATTAAAATAAATTCCTAATTAAAATTAACTGCAAGAGAATGATAATATTAATCGAATTTGTGTCAGATTTAAGCTAATTTGTGCCGATTATAACTTGAAAATTCCTTATGATGGCTTTTATTTAATCGTTAAAAGAGGCCAACATGCGTATTTTGTGCAAAGCGAAAGCCATTATTTATAGTACATTATTATTGAGCACAAGTTGCAGTTATGCGACACAATTACAATTAACTAGCACTGATCTTATCAATAATGGATTTACTACTCGGTTTATATCCAATCAATTTGGTTGCCAAGGCGAAAATATATCTCCACAAATTTCATGGAAAAATCTACCCAAAACGACAAAAAGTTTAGTATTAACTATGTATGATCCTGATGCACCAACAGGTTCTGGTTGGTGGCATTGGGTGATTGTTAATATTCCTGTACAAACATCGTTTATTAAACAATCAGCAGGAAATAATCCCAATTTATTGCCTAAAGGAAGTAGATTAGTACGTAATGATTTTGGCGTGATAAATTATGGAGGTCCATGTCCTCCGCTAAATTCGACTCATCGATATCAATTTACACTTTATGCACTAGACATTGATCACATTGAGGTTGATGAACAAACTACCCCCAGCTCTAGTTGGTTTTATTGCTAATTCGCATCAAATAGCAAAGGCAGATATAATTTACTCCTACTCACGTTGATATTGGTTAATAGGCTATTAGGATTATGGATTTTGCTTCAATTGGTCGAGTGAATTATATAACACAACGTTGTAATCAAACCCTAAAACAGATTCAAAGCATTGATCCAATGATTGTCTATGTCATAAATGGCGAAAAACAGATTGAATGTGAGGGCGAATATTTTAAGGTAAAAACAGGTCAGTTAGTCCTGATTCCAGCAGGTAATTTAATGAATATAAATAATTTTTATATTGATGATAAGGATTATCAAGCCATTTGTTACTCTTGGCATGCGCAGCTACTAGACCAATTTGCTTTATCTCATTTTTATCAGAGTAATCAAATTTTTAAAAAAATTAAAGTTGAAACAATATTACCTGAAACTTTTATTACTCGACTAATACAGATTAAAACAGAATTATTTACACATAACCAATGCAATTCTAATCTTGTTAAACATTTATTTATTGAAATTTTAATTAGATTATCTGAATTTGGTGTGTATTTTCCACTGAATAATAACCCGAAAATTAGCCAAAAAATTCGCGAAATTATTAACCAGCAGCCAGACAAAAAGTGGCAGGCAGCAGAAATTGCTAAACAATTTGCTATGAGTGAATCAACTTTACGGCGTCATCTTGCTTTAGAAGGATATAATTTATCCAAAATTATCTTAGATATAAGAATGAATTTTGGTTTAATGCTGTTACAAACCACCCAAAAAACGATCCTACAAATTGCCCAAGAAGTGGGATATGAATCAGGCTCTCGTTTTGCTTTTTACTTTAAACAACGTTTTGGGTTTTCACCAAAGAGGCTACGTTAGCCAATTTTTTATCACTAACATTTAATTTTATTTATTAAATTGTTTTTTATGCATGTCCATTACCATGGTTTCTCAGACTATAGTATATAGCGCTAGCAATTCCTACAGATTATCAATTATTTTATCATAGTAATCAATTTTTATGATGTAAAGTTTACAAGTGCTAAGCCAATTGATACGATGCGTCTCTCATTATTTTCTTTATTTTCATCAATTATGCTTTATCTTATTTTTGTAACAATTATTTGGTCGTTTTCGTTTAGTTTTATTGGTGTTTATATCAGTGGACAGGTTGATACTTGGTTTGCTGTAGTTATGCGTGTTTTGTTAGCATTTATTACCTTTTTACCTTTTTTATGCTTTAGAAATATTAAGCTTAAAACCCTATTTCTTTTAATGGGTGTTGGGGCTTGTCAATTAGGGATTATGTACTTTTTTTATTATAATTCCTTCCAATATATTTCAGTACCTGAAGTACTGTTGTTTACCATTTTTACACCTATTTATGTCACGGTTATTTATGATTTACTGCAACGTCATCCATTAAGATTGAGTTACCTTTTTACGGCAATAATAGCAGTTATTGGTGCCGCTATTATTCGTTATGATCATATTAGTGCAAACTTTATTATTGGCTTTTTATTAATTCAAGGGGCTAATATTGTTTTTGCCTTAGGGCAGGTTGGTTATAAAAGAATTATGGAGATATATCCAATGCCTCAACATCAGGCTTTTGCTTGGGTTTACTTGGGGGCGGTAATTGTGGCAACAGTAGGTTGGTTGCTTTTTGGCGATGCATCAAAATTACCTACAACTATTTTACAATGGAGCATTATTATCTGGCTTGGCGTAGTGGCTTCTGGCATATGTTACTTTTTATGGAATTTTGGTGCGACAAAAGTGAATTCGGGCACTTTGGCTATTATGAATAATGTGGTTATTCCAACAGGGATTTTGGTGAATGTGGTGATTTGGCATCAATCAATAGACTGGGTACGCTTTATATTAGGTAGTGTAGTCATTATGTTGGCACTATTGCTACACAACAAAGTTAAAATTGCTCATTAAGTTAAGAACAATAATCTGTAGGAATTATTCGCGTTATTGACAGTAATTTGAGAAACGGCCGTCATAAATAGGCATAAGAAACAGAACTAACGCCAAATCAAAGATTGGCAATATGGGCTTAATTATAAAGAAAAATAACCGTCACTGATTTGGCTAAGCGTTTTGGTGAGTCGCCCGACCATTTGTAACCTGCTAAAAAAACTGATTGAAGCTATTTGTCTTCTTAACCAGTAGCAATAAACGCTATAAAACCATTAATTATGGAATTAATTATCTGATTAAAAATGAAGAATCGATTGAAGACAAATTAAGATGGCAAGTTAAATATTAATTTTTCAGGTTATATGTTTTGTAAAAAATATTCAGGATTCTATACCGTTTGGTGATAAATTAAAACTCTACAGTATTTTGTTTGTTAGATTCAAAAGATAGAAAATGATTTATTCATTTTTATACACATAAGATGATTTTAAGTAAAACGCTTTATTCATTGCTAGCAGATTATTTGAATCGTGAAGTGTAAGCAATCCGGTGTTGTGCTATAAATAAACGTTTAAGGTAAATGTGTCATAATTGATAAAATTAACGGTGTTGTAATGGAAGATAGCGTCGTTGATATTAATAAGCTTGAAGCAATAGGGCCTTGCAACACTTCAAACTGCCTTGCCATCATATAACAATTTATCGCAATTGAAACTGAACTGAGTAATACCACCACTTGTAATTCTAAAGTTGGAAGTCCAATGAATTTACCTAAAATATAAGTAACAATAGGTAACACAGTCAATTTTAATGTGCAGATAGCTGTTGTAATTAAAAGTTTATCGCGAATTTTATATTCAGCTAATCCCATTCCTAAAACAATTAATGAAAGAGGTGCGGTCATCTCACTCACCATTTTAGTTGATTTATCAATAAAGTTAGGTAACGGTAAACCAATAAAATTCACTATAATGCCTGTAAAAATTCCAATAATAATGGGATTTTTTGCAACATTTTTAAAGGCTTTAACAATCCCTTTAGTTGAACATTTTCCCATTTGCACAGATTCAATAGAAACCGTCGCAAGCGTCCATAAAATTAAGGCATTAAAGATAACGATAATGGCAACAATGGGGATAGCATTATCGCCTAATAACATTTTAATAATAGGAATACCAACAAACACCGTATTGGTATAAATACTACCCATAGCAAACATTGTACTTTCTGAACCGTTTAACTTAAATAATTTAGATGCAATTAGGCAACCAATTGCAAAGACAATAAAGGATCCACCAAAAAAAACGAATAACAGTTTTATATCGATTTGCGAATGTTCAGAAAAATGGCTCATGATCTGAAATAGCATGATGGGAAATGCAATATAAAAGGTAAATTTGGTTAAGCTATCGGTGACTGTTTTTTGCCAACGACCTACTTTAACCGCTAAAAAGCCGAATAAAATTAGCATAAAAAGGGGTAGAGTAGATAAAAACTGCGCCCATAATGTTGTAAAAAATACCATCGTTATTATTTTATTGATGTTTGCGTATGAAGTACCATTCTAAGTCAGTTGATCGTTTTGAATCAAATTGATAGCCTTCTAAATTGAAATCTTTAATATCATCACGGTGATTAATTTTATTTTTTATAATAAATCTGCTCATTAAACCACGCGCTTTTTTAGCATAAAAGCTAATCACTTTATAATCATCTTTGCTTTTATCTAAAAATATCGGTTGAATGATCTTAGCATTGAGCTGTTTTGCTTTTATTGCTTTGAAATATTCGTTTGATGCCAAATTAATTAATGTGGGATGTGATGATTTTAACAACTCGTCATTAAGTTTATTTGTTAATGATTCTCCCCAAAATTGATAAAGATTAGTATGGTTACCGTTTTTTAAGCGAATACCCATTTCTAAGCGATAGGGCTGAATTAGATCAAGTGGTCGTAATAAGCCATATAATCCTGACAAAATCCGTAGATGTGATTGAGCAAATTTTAGATCACTATCATTAAAATCTTCAACATGTAAGCCCTCGTAAACATCACCTTTAAAAGCCAGTATCGCTTGCCTTGCATTCTCAAGATTAAAATCACTATGCCAATTTTGAAAACGCTCATAATTAAGCTCAGCTAATTTGGGGCTGATAGACATTAATTGGGCTAAATTCTCCACACTCAATTTTTGACAATCTTGTATAAGGGTTTTAGTTGAGTCAATAAATTGAGGAAGCGTATAATTTTGGGTTAATAATGGTGATTGATAATCTAAGGTTTTTGCTGGTGAAATAATTGTTATCATAACGTATTTTGCCTATTGTATTTTGCAATAAATCGGGCTATTTTACATCTAATTCAACCCAAAGGAGTAGCAAAAATGAACGTAGATAAACAAGAAATGCACGATATCAAAGCTTGGGCTACTATTCGTGAAACATCTATTGAAATTGCCGAAGCTATTTTTGAATTAGCCAATAATGACGAAACTTTAGCTGAGCAGATTTGGTCAGAAGGGAGTGATGAAGTTTTAAAGCTCGCTTTTGCTAAAACTAAAGCTGATAGGCTGTTCTGGGGTGAGCAAACCATTGAACGCAAAAATATTTAGATTTTTATGAAGTTAACTTTTTTAGGAACAAGCGCAGGCTCTCCTACCGCACAACGTAACGTGAGTAGTATTGTGCTAGATGTTAGGCAAGAAAGAGGGCGCTTATGGCTTTTTGATTGCGGTGAGACAACTCAGATGCAAATGCAAAAAGCCAAATTTAGCCTTTCTAAACTTGAGATCCTCTTTTTAACACATTTACACGGTGATCACCTGTTTGGGCTACCCGGTGTTTTAACATCTCGCTCTTTAATGCAAAATCAATCATCGTTAATTTTGGTTGGTCCAAAAGGTATTAAACAATTTATCGAAACGGTCATTGAAATTAGTGATTCTTGGTTAACTTACCCGCTTAATATTATTGAGCTTGAAAAAGATTGTACCGTTTTTGAAGATAACCTGTTTCGAGTTGAAGCAAAATTATTACAACACCGCGTGCCTTGTTTTGGTTATCGTATTATTGAAAAAGATCTGCCAGCAACTTTAAATATTGATAAATTAAAGCAAGATAATATTGAGATAGGTTCTTTATATAGTGATCTTAAAAAAGGTAAAACAATCATACTTGATGATGGGCGACTAATTAATGGGTTAGACTATTTAGGTCAAATTAAAAAAGGTCGGAAATTAGCGATTTTAGGTGACACAATACCTTGTGAAGCATCGATTGAACTT
>NZ_LZHP01000013.1:0-103014 GCF_001690605.1 Gilliamella sp. Nev6-6
AATATTATTTTCACTATTCTTGTTGTTTATAATTTCTTCTTCATTGGCTATAAGAATTACATGATTTTCTTTATGTTCAACAAATTGATTAATGAAACCGAATATACTTTCTAATGGTACAGAAGATCGTTCTACATCATCAAAAACCAGCAATTTATCTTCAGTTAAGTTAAATGACTCTAAAATTTTTTTTGGATCGAAATCTATTTTTAAGTACTTAAAAATACCTAAACACACATTTTTTGAAAGTGCACGTATATTAACTTTACCTTGAGAAGGTTTATCCATTAAACCATCTAAATAAATACTTTCACACAACAAATCGTATAATTGAGAAACAGAGCAAATTCCATTTAATGATATATAAATATATTTTTTATTTAATTGTGCTAATATTTTTTCAATAAATGTCGTTTTACCTACACCCCACTGACCTTTTAGTAAAATAGCAAATTCAGGACTTTCTAATTCAACATAGTTAATAATTGATTTATATATTAATGAATTATGAGTGTTCATCATCATATCCTAGTAAAATGGTATCATCAGATAAAACTTTTTCTCTTGCTGTATTGGGTTTCTTTAATCACAAACCTCATCAATTCGAAAAGATACGAACATGGTTTTTTTATCATTAAATGTATAGCGATACACAAATTGAAGATCGTTATTTCGAAATAATGATACAAAGTCATTATTTTCACAGGCTCTTTTGTCGAAAATCATTTGCACATATAAGGCAAACATCTCTGGTGTGTACTTTTTACTGTTATCGTTATAAAGATAATCATAAATAATATATTGTCCATCAGCAGTGATATTTGCTAATGATGTTTCATCGTTTATTTTTATTGGAAATTGGCCATATTGTTTTTGGATTTGTTGTTTAGCAATTCGAGCCAGCTCTCTCGCCACGCCGTTGGGGCTAGCATTATAACCTATGCACAATATTTGCAAGTTTTGAGTAACACTTTTTCTTACTGTTAGATCTTTTTCTTCTGCTAGTTCGATTAATCGTTTTTTATCAGATTGCTTAAACCCTGTAAAATGGACATCAAACGTTTCTTTTTTAGCTTTACTTTTTTTTCTTGAACTTCCAGCATTATTGCTAATTTGTAAAACTTGGGTTAAAAACTGTTTAATACTATAATCATGATAATTGTACTCAATGGTGGATATAATACGATCTACCTTAAATGTTCGGATTTCATCACGAACGGCACAAATACCAGAAAAATAGATTTCACTATGTTGGTTAATCAATACCTTATTTAAATTTAAAAGACGATAGCTAATATCATCATTTGCATCAGAATAAGAAAACTCAATATCTTTTGAACCTACCCACAAGGTTTTTAGTTTAGATTCAAAATTATCTTTTAAATATCGATCACGTTCTTTAGCTTTTTTCTCTTTTTCTTCTTCAGTTGGAGGAATGTAAGAAATACTTCTGACTGGATTCTGTTTTTTTTCTTTTTTTGCGTCAGCTTTAATTGCTTTTTTAACTTTGGATTTTAGAATTTTTTCAGGTGAGCTTTTAGATAATTTTGCTGTGCCAAAATTGATCGTATCTGAACTTGTTGTATCTTTTTGTTCAGTAATTTTTGGGGAATCATTGCCTTTTTCTACCTGTATAGAATTTGAAATATTAATTTTTGATATTAACTTGAATAAAATAAAGCGTATTGCTACGAAAAGGGCAGATGTTATTGAGGAAAAAAAAGAGATAACAATTGCAAATGATGGCAACAACAATGAAAATTTATTATTATCTTTATCAACAAATACAACGAAAAGAATTGATGTACAAAAAATTAAGAAACTAAAGCCACTAAATTTTAAAACCACTTTGTTGGTGCTTGTTATTAATTTTTTTACGGTCAAAAACAAAAAAGATACTAAAAACCCTAAAGCTGAAAAGAAAAATAAAACGACAATAAAAAGACCTAACATTATAGATTTTTCGTCGTAATTAATTGCCAATGAAATAGAAAACACAAATGTAAAGAAACAAACAATCATAAATAAAAACAGTTTTTTATCTGAAAATAGATGATTGTTTTTCATCCTTTAGTCTCCTGTCAAAACAATTTAGCCTTTAATTCGTTAAACTCTTGATCGGTTATTGCACCCTTTTCTTTTAGGTTGGCCAGTCGTTCCAATTTTTCTAACGTTTCATCTGTTAGAACGACTTCTTTTGGTTTTTCATTCGGTAAAAATTCACCTTGACCATTCGCCAACCATTCTAATGTGGCGCCTGTTTCAGCCATGCAACGAATAACCAAATCAGAAGGGAAAAAGTCCCTTTTGTATCTCAAGGACAAATTAGACGCACTAGTGCCTAAATGGTTACTTAGTTCTAATTTTGTTTTAAAACCATAAGCCTTTATAACCCTATCAATTACAGCGGCTCCACCTTTTTCAAAATCTATCTTCATAAATGAATCTCAAATCAATGCAAAAATACACTTGAAATGAATCCAAGATTCATTTATATTAATCTCAGATTCATTTTTACATATATGACAATATAAAAACAACTAACTAGGAATAATGCACTATGACGCCAAGAATATCAATAGCTATTTCAGCGCCTTATGTCACTGTTGATGAATTTGCCCGTGTATCAGGCATGAATCCACGCACGGTAAAAAAATACATTAGTGAAGGCAAATTACCTATCCGCAAAAAACAAATCACAGGCAAGTACGACCGTTCATCAACCTTTATCAATATGGTGGCTTTAACCCTTGAGGGCGCTAAAGCGTTTAACCCTGAGTTAAATATTAAAGAGGAATAAACAATGAGCTACGCAGTCTATTTAAGCCCGAAATGCGCCGGCGTTTCGAAAACAATTTATATCAAAATCAATCAACATAACCAGAAAGGCTGGGTTGAGAAGTCGAACGGTAAAGTAATTAAGTTGCATAAAAAGTTAATGGCTAATTAAGTGAGCCTAGGCGCACTCAATCCTGGACATTGCAGGGGGAGGGGGTTACATGAACACAATGCAAAATAATCAAACTATAGAACCACGCAGTCTATTGCGTGAGTTTCACCAAATATTAAGCAATAAGCGCAGTTTAGCCCGTTCTGCTTTTAACAATTTAAAGCCTGGGCAAAAGCGTTTACTGCTGAACGCATCAGGCATCGAACCGCGCACAACAACCATTTACAACGCAACCAGTCAATTTACTCACACTTGGGAAATGAATTACGACAATTTAACAGATAACGAAATTGACGATCTGAAAAAGGGTTTACGTCGGTTGCAAGCAATTATCGATGCATTCGCACTATGTGAAGAACAGGATTTTAAGAAAGAAACTAAAAAGGTGGCATAAATGAACATGACAACATTATCTGGAGATGCGTTATTGCAGGCTCTAAACCAAGCAAAAGAAGAAACTAAATCAGGGTTGTGCGATGTATTTACCGCAAAACTTGAGCGTTTGGCGGTACATATCCGCAATAATTATCTAACACCGATCGAATCAGCCGAGCTGTTAGAGCAAGAAGCCGAAGCAATGCGATCACAACAACGGGAAGATGTTTGATGGCAGATTTAGCAGATATAGCACAAGCACACATTGAAACAGTTGCCGCTGTAGCTGTGAAAAATGTAAGCGCAAAAGTTTACACCGGCAAATCATCACTTTATTGCTGTGAATGTGGAGAGCCAATACCAGAGGCACGGCGTGAAGCGGCGCCGTATTGCAGTTTGTGTCTTGATTGTCAACAGTTAGAAGAATTAAAAAATGTAGGTAGAGGGAGAAAAATGAATGTTTGAAAAATTTATACACGCTGCGTACAAGAATTTTTACGTGGACGCCCAACTGTTTGAGTTGATTGCTGTTTATGGCGTTCGGGTTATTAGCGTTTTAAAAAGCGAGTCCTCGCCGTTGGAGATCGGTGACACATTCACTATCACGTTTGGATTTCGTTAAATCATAATTAATTTTAAGGAATAAAAATGCGTGTAGAAAAGTCCTTTTTGAAGTGGCCGGGCGGTAAAGGTCGCATCATTGAAAAGTTATTACCATTCTTTCCTAGTGATTGTCAATTTATAGAGCCGTTCGTTGGTGCTGGTAATGTCTTTATTAATGTGCCCGCTAAAAGCTATATCTTGGCTGACATTAATCACGATTTAATCAATACATATTCTTGGCTAAAAGATGATTTATCGACGCTATATAACACAACTAAAGAATTGTTTGATACAGAAAATGATTTTTACGATATTCGAAATCAATTTAATCACCCAAAAATTAGGGGGACTGTAAAGTTAGCGGCTCAGTTTATCTATTTAAATCGACACGGATTTAATGGGATGTGCCGTTATAACAAAAAGGGGGAATTTAATGTCCCGAAAGGAAAACATAAAAATATTTATTTTCCGGGTACGGAAATGATTAATTTTAGTAATAAATTACTTTATTCCGATGCCTCTTTACTCTGCCGTGATTTCACGCGAACGATTGGGCTAGCTAGTGCCGGATCGGTTATCTATTGCGATCCGCCATATCTAACTAAACATAAAGATAGCTTTGTTGGTTATGCGCCGTCAGGTTTTGGTTACTCAGACACCGAGCTATTGGCTAACTGTTTGTATGATGCCGTTTCAAGGGGCGCAACCGCAATTATTTCAAACTGCGACAATGGCGCCACTCGCGACATATTCCACCGTTTTAAACTTCACTCAATAGACGCCCCACGATCGATGGCAGCAAATGGCAATCGTCAATCTGCAAAAGAGATTATTGGCGTATTAACGCCGGATATGCTTTAACAACAACCACCAAGTTGGAAATATAACAATGCTTAACTACATACGTAAATATTTATTACACTCAGCTAACCTATTTCATGATCGTTTAGCGGTTGTTATGCAGCCGCCGAAATTGAAAAAAGGCAAAGGCAAAAATAAAACTGCGCACACGCCCACAGGTGTAGCAAAAGCTCGCCGAGCGGCTAAAAAGATGCGTAATAAACAGCATAGCAAGTAACATGACCACAATCACGCAAAACCTACCAACATTAAATCACAGGGTTAAATATGCCCTGCTTTCTGGTATGCGTGATTTTTACGATACCGTCGGTAAATTTTTGCCGACTAAATTCATTCAACAAAAATCACAATACGCAACAGCCCACCGTGCGCCTCGTGATTTAACAATTATTGAGCGTCCACTGTGGGAGCAGATTCCGCATGAGTATGACTATTTTCACCCGTATTTTAGTGACGTCCCGCAATTTATTGGTAGTTATTTTGCTCGCAAATATGCAACCCTGTATCAAGAAAAAGGTTCAAAAACAGCAAATACTTATTTACGCACTTGTGGACTAACTCGATGTACCGAAGTGCAACAGCAATACGCAATCAAAAATGCAGGGGAAAGCCTGATTGTACAAGAATTTTATGAGCAATTATCGAGATTACCAATTTTAGACAAAATAGACATTGAAGAACTTGCCGGAAAGATTGCAGGCTATATGCACAATCTAATTATCAAGTTTTTAGAAACAGATGAATTTAAGTTGAGCGATAACGCTCATGAATTAGCTATCTATAAATTTGCATTAGAGCAACTCAAGCCGTTAAAAATTGTCGCCCCTTATTTTGCTGATTATAAAAAAGGTGAAATCAGTGAACAGCAAATTGTTATCGCGCTAGCTAAATTATCAGATGATAAGTGGTGGAAAAGCAAGTTAAAGCGACGATGGGCTTTTCAACGTGAACACTTGGCTATTGCTGCCGGACAAGTTCAGAAATCCGCAAGCCCTTACGCAAGCCGTACTTGCATTGGTGAATGGAAAGAGCAAAAAAGGAAAAACCGAGAATGGCTGAAAAATCAATGTATAGAAAATACTGAAACAGGCGAGCAATTTGAACTTGTTTTACAAGTAGATAAATCCAATGCTAACCCTGCAATCCGCCGTTGTGAGCTTATGGTAAGAATGCGGGGCTTTGAAGATATTGCTGATGAGTACGGCTATGAAGGGGCATTTATAACATTGACCGCGCCATCTAAATATCACTCAGTACACGTCAAGGGTGGTTTTGTTCAAAACTGGAACGGCGGCACACCACGCGACACGCAACGTTATTTATGTAGTGTTTGGGCAAAAATTAGAGCAAAACTAAGTCGCAAAAATATTAAAATTTTTGGATTTAGAGTTGCAGAGCCTCATCACGACGGCACACCGCATTGGCACATATTAGTGTTTATGCTGCCGGAACATAAACAACGGGTTTACGACATCATGCGATCATACGCATTAGAAGAAGATGGCAACGAACAAGGTGCGCAGCACGCGCGTTTTAAATTCGAGAACATCGAAAAAGAGAAAGGCACTGCAACGGGCTATATTGCCAAGTACATCTCAAAAAATATTGATGGTTATCAGCTTGATAACGAAGTCGATGACGAAACAGGACAAAATCTAAAAGAAATGGCAAAAAATGTGACTGCTTGGGCAAGTCGTTGGGGTATTCGCCAATTTCAGCAAATCGGTGGCGCACCTGTAACTGTTTGGCGTGAACTCCGCAGACTGGGTAGTCAAAAAGTCGAAAGCCCAGCAATCGATCCGGTTTTGGCCGCTGCCGATGTGGGCGATTGGGCCGCATACACAGAATTACAGGGCGGCGCAATGGTGCAGCGTAAAGATCTGCGCGTCAGAATTTCGTACGAGGACGAGCAAAATCAATTTGAGGAGACCATACAAAAAATAAAAGGCGTCTTTTCGCCGATCGTCGGCGCCGCGTCATTTATTTGTACGCGACTAATTAAATGGACTATCGTCTCAAATAGGCGCGAATGCGCCCCTTGGAGTTCTGTCAATAACTGTACGCAGGTTAAAAAATCACCGCAGTACGATCAGCGTGAAGAAATTAGAAAACAATTGAAAACAATTGGCTTGCCCGATGATAATTTCACCATAAACAGGCTTTATTTACGAAAGAGTTTAAAAATTAGTGAAAATCAGTGGTTAAAATTAGACAACACTTTAGACGGTGTGCATCTCATCGTTAGCAATTCGCCAAGCCGATTTAAAAAGCCGATTAAAAATGATTTTGTTGAGTTTGATTTTTAGTCCAAATTTGATAACGACTGTAAAAAACTTTCAGGAATCTATACCGTTTCAACTTAAAACAGGAATTAATACACATGTTGACAATGAAACTAAGATCGATATATAGTAAAAATGCGTTAGCAAAATCTAGCGTCAAGTTTAGCAGCTTGCGTATTCAAGAGAGCATAACCGCTCAGTGCGGTATTTTTATGCGTGCTTAGTCATATCTGTTCTATGGTGGACTAAGTGAGGGAGCCGGAAGGCTCGCCGTTTCTCTTGAGCGGTCTGCTAACCTTGCTTGGTTCACCGCCAAATTTTAGCAGGTTTGGGGTGATTATATTAATAATTTATCAAGAGAATAATATAATGAAAAACTTTAACCAACTTACACCAGTTGACACATCCGAAAACGTTATTATCAACTTAAGCGCTTACGCAAAAATTGAACAAGCTGAACTACTCGCTAGATTTCTTCTAAATTCAAACTACACAGATAAAAATGAATTCACAATCGCAGTAAGTTGCATTGCTGATTTATTGTGTAGTGTGATGAAAAAAGCCAAATAATAATCGAAAATAATAAAGCCCACAATGTGGGCTTTGGAAGATTTATGAAACGAAATTAGGTAAAATCAAACACTACAGATCCCTTACCTGCTTTAGCGATATTCAGGAGTTGATGGCCGTTCATACTATTTGCATTTTTTAAGGTAAGTTTAGCTCGCCCCTCAAAAGCTTTAGTAGCAATCTTTCTTAACTGTGGTTCATTATATTTTTTTGCATCTAAAATAATTCCACTACCTGATGCTGCAATATTTTCAAGTGTTAATGCAATTGATGTCATTTTAGTTTTCCTTGTCATCTAATACGAGAATCTATAAAAATTTTACGGATGATAAAATCATAATACAGTAATAATTAACTTGAAATATTTTTTTGTAACTATGTGAACTACAGCACATTTTTTATATGTAAATAAAAAGTTACCTGAATCTAGTTATTTCACCGAAAAAACAATAACCCATAACGATAACAAATATTATTGAAAATTTCAACAATCAAATAAAACTAATGGATATTGATTAAACTAATGCAATTTAAATATTTATCTATTAGCATTTTCATATCGCGCGATAATTCATAGCTTATTTATAAGTTGATCTATATTTTAATTTTTTATATACAGTTACTTGAGGTGTAAAATGGACAAATTAGAAAAAGCAAAAAAAATAGAACGAGCTGAATTACTTATCCGTGTTATAACAGAATCCGAACATCTAACAGAAAGAGATAAGGATATTACACTGTTTTGGATTCGTGATTTGTTGGAGCCAATAAAAGATAACATCTTAAAAACAAAATCAATGGAAAACCCATAAAAATTTTTACTGCACACCTATACTGCACGAAATCGCAAGATCTAAAAAGGATCACGGATCACCAAAGCCCTTATACTAGGGCTTTTTTTGTGGCATTTGCAACTTTGCACAATTTCATACACTTTTAACCCGGGGGTGGCGTGGGGTAAAAATATCACAATTCGACTTTTAGCCTTTACATCATCATCAAAAATCAACGACAGCCCATCTAAAACGCTCACAATGAAGAGATCTTGAAATCTGTGAACAGCTTATGTGTAGAATAAAAATTGCTTCTCTATATGCTTTACAGCTAAAATTAAATTTTCAAATATTACATTTAGTGAGCTGAATGTTTATATATGTTAATAACAAAAAAAGCCCCTTTCGGGGCTTTCATTTGATTATGTGATTAAGTCAAGCTACATTTAGTTCAAGACGTTTACCCAAAGCAGACAATGCTTTGCTGATCGTGTCAATTTTTGTTGCATGCTCTAAATTAACAATACGTTGTACTTCTTGTGGCTTTACATGAATGCGTTTTGCTAATTCAACGTTAGAGATATTTTGGTCAATCATTTCATTTAGCAACAATACTTTTGCATAAAGACTTGCTGGTAAATCAATTAAGTATTCGCCTTTTTTTGCCTTACTAGGAAGTGGTACTTTTCGATGATCTTCAAAATAAAAATCCATACTTGTTACTAATGCCTCTTGAGCCATTTCTAACGCATCTTGCAAATCATCACCACACGTAATTGCTTCTGGAATATCCCTAAATGTGACTGTATAGCCATCATCTTCTTTAGTTAGTTTTGCAGGATAAAACATAATAACCCCTTTTAAAAAAAAGCCCCCTTACGAGGGCTTTAGTTATTTAGATTTAGTTGCTTCTTGATTGCTATCATTGTACCGTTTTTTAACTCCTTGCTAGGATGTCTTGGCATTGTTGATTGCTTTCCGTTGTAATAAAGCTTCAGGTGATTACTCCCTTGCTTTACCTCAACACCTTGAGCAACTAACCATCTTAAAAACTCACTTTGTTTCATTATTGCTCCGTGCTGTTTTAAGACAGTTAAATAATAAACAAAAATGTTTATCACGTCAACTTAATAATAAACATTTTTGTTTGTTTTTATTCAAGTAAATAAGGATTAAACCTTACAACCTCCTCCCCCATCCAATCATTAAGCTGTAAAAATCTATCTTGTAACGGTTTGATTTCATTACGAGCAAATACCTTAGATGCCTTTTCTGGATCACCAAATCCGCCGGTATTTTTTGGCGTAATTCCCATCAATGATAGCGGTACCCTATGAGCTGTTAAAATATCATCTTGGCTTACTGATTTTATATCAGCAAAGTTATCTTTGGCGGCCACCTCGCCAACTGGAATTAATTTTAGTCCATCTGGTTTACCATTTGGTGCATACATTAAAAGATTACGAAAGTTACCAGGTCCACGACTGCTTTGTAATGCCTTTTTTAGTTCTTCAATATCTTTTTCATTATGGGATGGATTAGATAAATATAAAATAAATCCAGCATGTGAACCATTTTTATAATAACGTTGACGAAATACAGTAGCCGAGTTATCTAGCCACACCGAATTAATAGCGGCTAAGTATTCAGGTAGTCCGTAAATTTCTTGGTTAATATCGGGCGCAAGCATATGCCACACCGACCCTTTTTTGAATTTATGCTCTTCCCAATACTTATCAATATACCAATATTCGTTCTCGACTATTCCACGACGGGTATATTTTGCTAATGTTGGCTTTAGTCCGTCGGTTTGCCTTAGCATATTGGCCCGTTTTTCGAGATAGCAATTACCTAATATTAAAAAATCATTAGCGATTCGCTCAAATGCTTGACGTGATAAGTATTTATGCGGAATAAATGTACTGGTTAAGATATTCCGTTTTACATAAATCGGGCTGCTATGATATGACGATGAACTAAAGGTATTGGCCAGCGTATCTAAATTAACTGGCGGCTCATACCAATTGCCGCACGGGGTGCATTGTAAATAATTTAATAAGTCTTTTGCATCGGCTAAAGGCTCACGATCGCCAAACGTAAAACATTCTACCTTTTCATCTTGTTGTGTAAATTCTGTCATAACTAAAATACTCCCATAAAACCGCTGTTACTGTTTGCTCCGCTAATACTTTCTAGCGGTTCGTTATAAATTGCGTGCATGGTTGCCCAAGCAATATCGGCATGTGATACATCTTCATTACGATCGGCCACATACGTTACATAACGCTGGCTGGCCGTTAATGTTTTTCGAATTGCCATAAATGATTGGGCTAAGTCTGTCCAACCTGCATCAAACTCTAAACGCTGACGTCTGATGACATCTTGCATTTTCAAAATTAGTCTTTGTTTAATTTCAATTGAATATTTAAATGCTACTACGGCGGGATAAAATTGCTTAACTAGTTGATAAACCCCTTCACCTAATCCCGTGGCATCAATACCGATGTAGGTGACGTTATATTTTTCAGTCATTTTTCGAATAGCTTCAGCTTGTGAAGCAAAATCCATCCCCGTCCATTGATGCTTTTCAATTACTCGGAATTTACCACCTTCAACCATCGGCGGTGAAACAACTGCACAACCTGCACTATCCCCCGTGTGTGACGGATCATAGCCGATCCATACTGGTCGCTCACCAAGTGGCCGCAAGGCAAATGGTTTATAATCATCCCAAATATCCCACGAATCGACCATACACGGTTGTAAACTGGATAACGGAAACACTGATGATGAATCATCAATAAAATTACATAAAAATAAATTAGCGAACTCATCGGGACTATATTCAAGTTTTAGTTGATTAATATCAAATAAATCAAATCCCAATTGCTCGGCATCTTCAATCGTAACAATCTGCCGCCATTGCCCATCGGCACATAATTTGCCACCTTTTAACGCTTGATGTGAAATATCAACGTTAATGCGTTGCTCTTTTCTACGTCCTTTATTAAATAGCTCACCAGTCCAAAACTTATATGCTTCATGATTAATGCTAGACGGCGTTGAGAAATAAGTTTGTCGCCAACGTTTTTGGCTCGACATGCCAGAGGCAACTTTACGCAGTTCTAAAAATTTATTAATCCAAAAATACTCATCCAAATATAAATTACCATGATAGCTTTGTGCCGTTTTAGAGTTGGTACCTAAAAAGTAAAGGCGGGCATCATTATGTGGAAAGTGGATAACTTCCCCTTTCAGATCCATATCTATACCGTGGAAAAAATCAATAATATATTGCCGAAATTGAAAAGCTTGGGATTTTGAGGCGGATAAAAATATCTGATTACGCCCAGTATTCACCGCATCAACCGCACCCTCACGAGCAAAAAACATAGTTGCTCCAATTTGGCGTGATTTGTTAATGTTTCTTATGCGGTTTTGTAAACCTGCCCGATACCAAACTTTTTGATGCTCATATAAGCCATCATGAAATAGTTCGTTAATTTTTTCGATTTGCTCATCAGTTAAAAGATTGGTTTTAGGTTTCTGCTTTGGCTTGGCATTACGATTGGCAATATTAGGGTTTAAATCAACTTCATTACCGCCATTTTGATATTTTTCAATTCTGGCCGTACGTTCTAGCTGACGGCTAAGTAAATCAATTTCTTTAAAATCTTTACCTTCCTTATTTGGCTTTATCACAAGGTGGATTAATTGCGCTTCAAGAACCCCATTAACTCGGTCCAATACTGATGACTCATCCCACTTATCACGCCGTTTCCAGCTATGAATAGTATTAATATTTTCATTCAATAGCTCAGCAATGCGGCTAATACGATACCCAGCCCAATACAGCGATCTGGCGGCTTTTCTTGGGTCGGTATTATCGCTAATTAAATGATTTAATAAATTGACGTTTACCATAAGTTCTCCTTTAGTAACGCCAATTTACCTATCATTTTCTTTTTTTTATGTTTGTTCAGCTTGTAAAACACCAATCTACAAGTTGCCCCAATTGCTCTCTTTTGTTTGTCAATTCAACATAAGGCAAAAACAATCAGCTAAGGATTACAACAATGGGCACAGACGTTAAGAAGTCAAAAAAAATTAAATCAAAATGGTTTCGTGTTGCGGTGGAAGGTGCAACAACTGATGGGCGTAAGATCCAAAAAGAATGGATCAAGCAAATGGCAGAAAATTATGATCGTGATGTTTATGGTGCACGCATCAATTTGGAACATATCAAAGGTTATTCACCTGATAGCCAATTTAAACGCTATGGTGACGTATTAGCATTACGAGCCGAAGAAATTAAAACGGGTCCGCTTGCTGGAAAGCTAGCATTGCTTGCACAAATTGAACCAACCGATGAACTTATTCAGCTGAATAAAGCTAAACAAAAAGTTTATACCTCTATCGAAGTTAATTACGAATTTGCGGACACCGGCGAAGCTTACCTTGTTGGTCTTGCGGTAACTGACGACCCAGCTAGCCTTGGTACTGAATTTTTAGAATTCAGTGCAAAAGCAACTGTTAACCCATTAGTTAGCCGCAAACAATCACCTAACAATCTCTTTACCGTTGCCGAAGAAACAGTGATTGATTTTGAAGAAGTAGACACTCAAAACGACACCACATTTAGCTCAATGCTAGAACGCCTAACTGGCTTATTCAAAACCAAATCAGAAAAAGACTCAACCAAATTTGTACAACTTGGTGAGATTATCGAACAGTTCGCCACAGCAACAACTGATCGCTTTACGGAAATGGAAGCCAAAATTGTTGAACTAACTAACGAGCTAAGTGATGTCAAAAAACAAAATACCGAACTTGTCGAGCTATTAAGTGAATTGCCAGATTCGCCTGATCGCCCTCTTTCTGCTGGTGGCTCGATCGACGTTGAAACAGACTGTTAAAACGGTAGATTAAATTAAAACAGTGGATTAAAGAACAAAACAGATTAACTAAATTGGGAAATCAATAATGAGAAATGAAACAAGAAAGCTATTTAACGGATTCAAACACCGCATTGCACAGCTTAACGGCGTTGATAATGCCAGTGAAAGTTTTGCTGTCGATCCAACCGTAAACCAAACATTAGAAAAACGGACACAACAATCATCCGAATTTTTAAGCAAAATCAATTTTGAATTTGTTGACGCCCAAGAAGGTGAAAAAGTCGGCGTTGGCGTAACAGGTACAACAGCCAGCACAACAGACACGACAGCACAAGATCGGCAAGCGGTAGATATTTCCGACCTTAATAAATTTAACTATCGTTGTGAACAAACTAACTACGATACATCAATCCGTTATGCAAAATTAGACGCATGGCGTCATAAAAAGAACTTCCAAACAATTTTACGTGATGCGTTAATTAAACAAAAAGCATTAGATCGGATGATGATTGGTTTTAACGGCACAAGCCGTGCAGTAACATCCAATAGAACCGCTAACCCATTATTGCAAGATGTCAACAAAGGCTGGTTGCAACATTACCGTGAAGATGCGCCAGAAAGAGTAATGAATGAAGGCACACTCACACCAGGTAAAATTATTGTCGCTAACAATGGTGGTGATTATAAAAATTTGGACGCACTCGTCTATGATGCGGTTGAAAATTTAATTGATCCCGTCTTTTCTGATGATACCGGTCTAGTTGTTATCTGTGGTCGTGGCCTGCTTCATGATAAGTACTTCCCTATTGCTAACGAAGCCGATAAAAACACCGAAAAAGTAGCCGGTCAAATTTTACTGGCTAAAAAATCAATCGGTGAATTACCTGCGTATCGAGTGCCGTATTTCCCTAAAGGAGCCATGCTTATTACCTCATTTAGCAATTTGGCTATCTATATTCAAAATGGAACCGCTCGCCGTCAAATTATTGATAACCCGAAACGTGATCGCATTGAAGATTACCAATCTGCCAATGAGGCGTTTGTTGTAGAACGTTATGAAGCAGGCTGTTTAATTGAAAACATCGAGGTTCAATAACATGGTATCACCCGCTCAAAAATTTTTACAAAAACATTACGCTCAAAAAGAGCGTAATAGAAACGATATAAAAACAACCAATGCTTATGAAATGATGCTGGCAAAGCTCAATAACGATCGCCTTCGTTTGAAAAAATTTCAATCAACAGAAGCAAAAATTGAACTTAAAAAAACACTTATTCCTGAATATATGGATTGGATTAACGGCGTGCTTGAATCTGATAATGCTCAGCAAGACGATGTATTTATGCGCCTATTAGTTTGGATGATAGACACCAAACAATTTGAACAAGCATACCCTCTGGCCGAACATGCACTAAAACATAACTGGGTTACGCCTGATGAATACCAACGGCAAACCGCCACACTCATCACCGAAGAGCTAGCTAATACCACACTAACCCAGATTAGCAACAAGCAAGTTGTTGATGCGGGTATTTTGCTTAAATTTGCTGAACTCGTCGCTGATAAAGATATGTTTGATCAGGTTCGAGCAAAACTAAATAAAGCCATCGGCTATGCACTAAAAGAAACACAGCCAGATCAAGCGTTAGGTTATTTGAAACGAGCTTTAGAGCTTGATGAAAGTTGTGGCGTAAAAACAGCCATTAAAGAATTAGAAAAGGCCTTAAATAAGACCGATGCTTAACCGAGTGAACCCTCACACCTCGGCGGCACAAAAGCAATAAATGCATTCTGCAGGTTAGCGCTTTTGTCCACCGCCGATTAACAAAGGTAAATTATGAACGACTTTACGGCTATCGCAAGCGCTAACGAAGCTGACAATATCGAAATTAGTAATATTTCGTTTTTTCCAGCAATTAATATCAGTGATGTTCGAAAAACTCAACGGCTAGACGGTACCGTCACAACAGAGCGATTAAAAACAGCAATTGCCAGTGCGATTATTGCAGTGAATGACGACTTATATAACTGGCGGCTAACAAAGCAAGCGGCAGGTATTACATCGATTAACGATCTAAATGATGAGCAAATTAATGGTGAATCAAAATATTTGATTTTATACAAGCATGCGGTTTATTCATGGGCAAACGCCTTATTGAATGAACAGTACATTAATTTTGATGCAACAGCAAAAGCCAAAGGCGACATTGAACCTAACATCGAAAGTGTGGGCAACTTATACCGCAATGCACGTTATGCCATTCGTGACATTTTAGGTAAATCACGATCAACCATGGAATTAATTTAATGATTGTTTATGCAATGCAAAATGAAACCGTTGACGCATTGGCGTATCGAGTTTTTGGCAAAACTAAAGGGATTGTTGAAATTATTTACCAACAAAACCCAACACTTTGTGAACTGCCGGCAACACTCCCCATGGGTACCGCCGTAAATGTGCCTGAAGTGGTGCCAGAGCCAGAAAAAAAACGCTTAAATTTATGGGATTAACCGAATGACAGAACCAACTACAACAACCTTCACCGCAGTGATTAGTGCATTTTCAATATCAATGATTTATCCCAATATTGAAAATGGCATTATTTTAGGCGCACTGTGTGGATCAATCTTACTGGTAATTAGTGAAGAGCATATCTCGGTTCTTCGTCGCACCCTTCTATTTTTTATATCGTTTGCGCTTGGAATATTGTTGGACGAAATAACATTATATTTACTAATACCACTTTTTCCATCCAACATTCAAACCAAGGTACCGCTTGGTCTTGGTGCGTTAGTGGCATCAGCGGTAAGTGTCAAACTACTTCTTTGGTTAATTAAAAAGTTTGATGACCCATCTGATTTATTGGATAAATTTAAAGGGGGAAAACCATGATAACCCTTAACGCTTTTCTTTGTTTATTAATTGCTATTCGATTATTTACCTTTGATCGTGAAAATTGCCAATACAAAGCCAAATATAGCTGGCTAGCATGGCTAATGATTACATCAAGTGCATCAGTATTTTTATTCTCATCTTTCGGTTTATTAAGCCGTGCTTACTGCGCTCAGGTAGTTATGAATATAGCACTGCTGATCTGCTTTTTAAAAAGCAAAGGCAACATTGGCACGCTTTGCCGTTCTCCAAATCAACATCAGCATCATAAGAGGTTAAATAAATAATGATAACAACTGAACAATTGCAAAATGTGGCTAATAAGCTAGAAGTTGAGCTGGCTATGGTACAAGCAGTAACAAAAGTTGAAGCTCGCTCATCAGGTATTAAAAACGGCTTGCCCGTAATTCTATTTGAAAGGCATATCTTTTACCGTCAGCTTAAAAAGCATGGTTTTGATGTAGAAAAATTATCAAATACTTATCCAGATTTAGTCAACTCAATTGCTGGTGGTTATTTAGGTGGTGCTCGTGAAAACTATCGACTAACGCTGGCCAAACAAATTGATATTGATTCAGCAATTGAAAGTGCAAGTTGGGGCTTATTCCAAATTATGGGCTTTCACTGGCAACTACTTGGTTATGAATCAGCTCAACAATTTGAACAATGTATGACAGAAAGCGAAGTAATGCAGTTAGATGCGTTTTACCGCTTTATTTCTCATAAATCGAATTGCAAGCTATTACAAGCAATGAAAAATAACGATTTTTCAACGTTTGCCAAACTTTACAACGGTCCAGCTTATAAAAAAAACAGTTATGACAAAAAACTTAAAGAGGCGTACGAAAGCTATGCAAAATCTACTAAAAAATAAATTGTTACCGTGGTTGCTATTACTGCTCTGTTTATCGTTTGGCTATTTACGAGATCAACTATTAAGCACCAAAAATAAACAATTACAGGCAAGCAATCTACAACTTCAAGACGACAAGCAAGAATTGATCGAAATCATTGATTATAAAAACAATGAATTGCTTAACCTTAGTGATCAATATCAAGCAAACGAACAAAAACTAATAGAACAAAAAAATCAACTGCAAGCAGTTGATACGTTAAATCGTCAATATCAACAACAGTTGGAGCAACTTATCAATGAAAATAAACAATTACGTATGTGGTCTGATACTGATTTGCCTGATGTTATTAAGCGGTTGTACGCACGGCCAGAAATCAAAGGAAGTACAGATTATCAAAACTGGCTGTCCAGCCGTAACGCCTTGTTATCTTCCCATGAATAATTTAAAGCAGAACCGCTCATTAATTGACGATAATCAAGCCATCTTAACGGCATGGCATCAATGTGCGGTTCAAGTCGAAATGATTTATCAATGCCAACAGGAGCAGCATGAAAAAAATTAATCAACTTCGAAAAGTACTTGAAGACAATAATTTATTTATCAAAAACAATCCCGATAAATTACATATATTTGTGGATGACGGTGACATAACAGCAACGGCTGCCAAATCATTAAGTTTTGAGTATGAGTACAAAGTTAATTTAATCATTACTGACTATGAACAACCCATTGATTATTTGATTGTACCAATAATGAGTTGGATGTATATCAATCAGCAAGAATTTATGGCAAACCCTGAACTAAGAAAAGGTGCCATTAAATTTGAAATTGAGCAATTAAACAATAATACAACCGATGTCAGTATTGAACTGAAATTGACAGAGCGTGTTATTGTAAAAAAAGGAAGCAACGGATTGGAATACAAACACATTACCGACGAACCACCCATAGATATGCGTCCTGATTGGGTTAATGAAATATGGCCGACGAATTAAATAAATTACATGAGTATGCAAACGGCATACTCACTCAACTAAATAACAGTAATCGCACCAAATTAGCGCGTGAAATTGCTAAAAAACTACGGGAAAGTAACCGTAAACGTATTACAGCCCAGAAACAACCAAACGGCACCTCTTTTAAACCTAGAAGACCACAGGCGTTTCGAAAAAAAACGGGAAAGATTCGCCGTAAAATGTTTACCAAGCTACGAACAACTAAATATCTACGCATATCAGCAAACAGCAACTGCGCTACCGTAAAATTTATTAATTCGGTATCTCGTATAACACACATTCATCATTACGGATTACGTGCACGAGTAAATAAAAAAGATGATTGGACCATTAAATATCCGTCCAGAAAGTTGCTTGGCTTCAATCAACACGACTATAACATAATTGAGCAAATCACTATCGCCCACTTGGCTAGTAAGTTGTAAAAATCAATTTTACAAGTCGATAAGCTTTATTGTTTGCTTATAAATAATAATGATAACGCTATGCAAAATTATCACCCTGCCGACCTTGTCGATATATTACGAAAAATTGAAAACCTGATCCGCCAAGGCGTTGTTTATCAAACCAAAGGCGATCGGGTAAAAGTCCGTTCTGGAAAATTAGTTACTGCTTGGTTGCCATGGTTTACTCATCGTGCTGGCAAAAGCCGATCGTGGTGGCGTCCTTCTATTGGTGAACAAGTATTTATTTTAAGCCCTAACGGTAACCTTGAACTTGGTTGCGTATTACCAAGCCTTTATTGTAATGATAACCCTGCGCCATCAACTTCAGAAGATGCTTATTTAGTAACATTTCCAGACGGTGCAACATTTGAATATGAACCGAAAAACAGCAGTTTAACCATAAAAGGCATAAAAACAGCAGTTATTGAAGCAAGTGAACAAATCACCGCTAAAGCGGGTACTAAAATCCACCTTGATACACCACTTGTTGAATGTAGTGACCATGTGACATTTAAATCATTTAGCGCAACAGGTGGTGTTAGCGGTAATACGGGGGTATTAACCGGAAACGTAATTCATCAGCAAGGCAAATTGTCGTCTAACGGCGTTGTACTCGACACGCATAAACATAGTGGCGTCAAAGTTGGTAGTGATCTAACAGGAGGGCCACAATGAGTTATATCGGAATGAACAGCCAAAATGGACGAACCATTACGGATATGGATCACATTAACCAATCCGTTAAAGATATTTTAACAACACCGATAGGCTCACGCATAGAGCGCCGTGATTATGGTTCTTTTTTATTTTTACTTTTAGATAATCCAAACACCGAAGCAACAAGATTGCGTGTCATTTCAGCGACAGTAATGGCACTAAATCAATGGGAGCCACGCATAAAACTGGATGCAGTTGATATTTTTGCCGATAACGAAAAGCTAACCATGCAATTAACCGGCTCACGCACAGATAAGCCTAATCAAACCTTTACCAGTGACATAGAGATTGCAACATGGCCACGTTAACTGATTTATCAAAACTACCTGCACCAGATATTATCGAACCACTAGGCTTTGAAGCTTTATTAGCTCAACGTAAAGAAAAGTTTATATCGCTATATCCAGCAGAACAGCAAAGCGAAGTTGCTAAAACATTGCAATATGAAAGTGAGCCAATCGTTAAACTACTACAAGAAAGTGTCTATTATGAATTGATCTTAAGACAAAGAATCAACGAAGCATCACACGCATTAATGATTGCTCATGCTAAAGGCAATGACTTAGATCATCTTGGGGCTAACTTTCATGTGTATCGCTTAATCATTCAACACGCAGATAATACTGTCACGCCATCAATTCCTGCAATTAAAGAATCAGATAGTGATTTTAGGCTACGAATTCAAGCGGCATTTGAGGGCTTATCTGTCGCGGGTCCTCGTGCCGCTTATGAATTTTATGCCCGCAGTGCGGATGGTCGAGTACTAGATGCCGCCGCTGAAAGCCCCGCGCCTGCATGCGTAACGCTCGCCATTTTGTCTCGTGAAAATAACGGTATTGCCAGTAACGATCTGATTAGTACTGTCGCTGACGCTGTCAATCAAGACAACCGCCGCCCCATTGCCGATCGTGTTACTGTGAAATCTGTCACATTGATTGAATATAAAATAAACGCAAAACTTTATTTATATCCAGGTCCTGAATCAGAACCCATCAAAAAAGCGGCAATTGCTAATTTACAAGCATATATAACCGAAAAGCACCGTATTGGGCGCAGAATTAATCGCAGTGCCATTATTTCAGCATTACATGTAGTTGGTGTGCAACGTGTCGAATTACTACAACCCGTACAAGATATATTAATCAATCGAGATCAAGCGAGTTATTGCACAAGCTATTATGTTGAGGTTGCCGGTTATGACGAATAGAACGCTATTACCCCCCTCTGCCACTCAACTTGAAAAAAATTTATCACAAGCTATGATTTGTGATCTACCTATTCATTTACGTTCACTTTGGGATCCAAAAACATGCCCATTTGAACTATTACCTTATTTAGCTTGGCAATATAGCGTTGATCGCTGGGATGAAAACTGGCCAGAACAAACAAAACGCAAAGTTATTGCCGAAGCGTTTGAAATTCACAAGTTAAAAGGCACGAAAGAAGCCATCCGCCGTGCGGTTGAACCTTTCGGCTATTTGATAAATATTATTGAATGGTGGCAAAACAACAATACACCTGGCACATTTGCAATTGAAATTGGCATATCAGACAAAGGTATTACTGATGAATCCTATCAAGAGTTGAGTCGACTTATTGATGATATTAAACCCGTTTCAAGGCATCTATCAGGTTTATCACTACAACTAGTAACAAGCGGTAACACAGCTATGGGTGCCAGCAGTTACGATGGTAATACATTGAGTATCTACCCGTATATTACTCAAACCATCCATACAACAACAAAACGCCATTTATGTGCAACAATTCATTGCATTAATACACTTAATGTTTATCCCTATATTACAGCTACGATATCTACTTTATCTAAGCGCCACTCAAGTGTGGCTATACATTTTATCGACACAATGAGAATAAAACCATGAGCCAAACATACTATACAATATTAACAAAATTGGGAGCAGAACTATTAGCTAATGCAACCGCGTTAGGGATTCCGCTAAAATTAACCAGCATGGCAGTTGGTGATGGTAATGGTTCGATACCAAAACCTATCGCCACGCAAACCGCACTGGTTAACGAAGTCCGCCGAGCATCCTTAAATTCTCTATCAGTGGATAAAAACAACCCTAACCAAATTATTGCTGAACAAGTGATACCCGAAAATGAGGGCGGTTGGTTTATTCATGAAATCGGCCTGTATGATGATAAAGGCAATTTAATAGCTGTAGGTAACTGCCCATCAACCTATAAGCCAAAACTTGCCGAAGGTAGTGGCAGAACTCAAGTTATCAGAATGATTATTGTTGTTGATAATATTGATTCTGTGGCACTAAAAATCGACCCTTCCGTTGTATTAGCTACTCGTGAATATGTTGACGAGAGTATAAAAAAGAATGTACCAATCACACGCAAAATTAATAACAAGGAATTAAAACAAGACATTGTTTTAAATGCTGTCGATATTAATGCATTACCAGCCTTAAAAAAGAGAAATGGACATGAATATATTTTTGGTGTGAGTGAAAAAACTGAGTTCGAACAACGTCCTCTTTTAAACGGTTCGGAATTGATCTGCTTAGCAGATTACAAATATGAGATTAATGATTCTGTAATTGTTCTACGGCGTGCAGACGGACTTATTATTCAATGTTTTAAGGCCATGTTCTTTGGTGTCGACGGTATTAACGGTACAGTTGCACCGTTGCCGATTGCATTTCCAAAAAGCTTTTATTTTGCGCTTTCTAGTGACGGGGCGGACGGATGTCATGCAGTTAGTGCATTACCCAATACACAAGAATCAGTTAGATTGTTTGGTAAGGTTGGGGATATTTATGTTGATTCTTTATTACAAGTAATAGCAGTCGGGAGATAAAACAATGATATTTTATAATGCAAAAATAAACGGCTTTTATGATTCTAATATTAGTGAACCGCCAAAAAATTCTATAATAATTGCTGATAAATATCATTCTGAATTATTACAAAAACAATGTGCTGGTTTAGTTATACAACCCGATGAGTCTGGTTATCCAATTGCGGTCAAACGAGTATTAACAACCAAAGAAGTAATCGCAATAAATGAATCAAAAAAACAAAAATTAACCAATGAAGCAAATGAAAAAATAACAGTGCTTCAAGATACCATTGATCTTGATATGCAAGAAGCAAACGAAGAAGAGCAACTTAAACAATGGAAAAAATATCGAATATTGTTAATGCGTGTCGATATTAACCAGTCTGATATCAATTGGCCAGAACAACCACGCAATATTTAAAATATTGGTGTTAGCTATTCAACTTGTAAAAACAAAATCTACAACCTGAACAACTAACACCATTTTTTTTAATGTGCAACTATCTCCGTACATTTATTTTACAAAATCGTAAAACACCGGAGAACTTATGCCAAACGACTACCACCACGGCGTCCGAGTCATTGAAATTAATGAAGGTGCACGAGCAATCAGAACCGTTTCAACGGCTGTTATTGGGATTGTGTGTACTGGCGATGATGCGGACGCTAACCATTTTCCACTTAACACCCCTATTTTAATTACTAATGTAAATTCGGCTATTGGTAAAGCAGGTTCACAAGGCACACTAAAACCAACGCTTGAAGCTATTGCCGATCAGTGCTCACCCGTTATTGTTGCTGTGCGTGTTGAAGCAGGTGCAACAGAAGCCGACACAACAGCAAACATCATTGGTACAACAACCAGCGACGGCAAATATACAGGCATGAAAGCCCTACTTTCGGCACAAACTCAACTTAAAGTTAAACCACGTATTTTGGGTGTACCTGGTTATGATTCTCTGCCCGTTGCTACGGCATTAATATCAATAGCACAAAAATTGCGTGCATTTTGCTACTTATCAGCTTACGGAGCAAAAAACAAAGAAGATGCCGTACTTTATCGTGATCAGCTAGGTGCCCGTGAAGCCATGGTAATTTGGCCAGACTTTATTGGATTTGACACCACACAAAAACAAAACATCACATTAGCCGCAACTGCTAGGGCTATTGGCTTGCGTGCCAAAATCGATCAACAGGTCGGCTGGCATAAAACATTATCAAATGTCACCGTTAACGGTGTAACGGGTATTTCTCATGATGTCTTTTGGGATTTGCAAGAAGAAAGCTCTGATTCAAATTACCTAAACGAACATGAAGTAACCACATTAATTTGTAACCAAGGTTACCGTTTTTGGGGATCACGCACCTGTTCCGCTGATAACCTATTTGCATTTGAAAACTACACGCGCACAGCCCAAGTATTGGCTGATACCATTGCCGAGGCTCAATTTGCCTTAGTTGATGCGCCAATGCACGCTTCGCTAATCAAGGATTTGATCGAATCAATTAATAATAAATTCCGTGAATTAAAATCGAACGGTTACATTGTTGATGGCAAAGCATGGTTTGATCCTGAAGCGAACACGCCAGATATTTTAAAAGCGGGTAAGTTATATATTGACTATGACTATACCCCAGTACCACCACTCGAAAACCTAATGTTACGTCAGCGTATCACTGATAAATATTTGGTTGATTTAGCTAATTCAGTGGCAACCAGTTAAGGAGAAAATCAATGGCTTTACCTAAAAAACTCAAATACTTTAACGTTTACGTTAACGGTACTTCTTACATCGGTCAGGTTGAATCATTCACGCCTCCAAAACTAACTCGCAAACTTGAAAATTTCCGCGGTGGTGGTATGCCTGGTTCAGCCCCTATTGACCTTGGCTATGACGATGACGCTTTAGTTGTAGAATGGTCAATTGGCGGCCTTGCCTACGAAGTATTAAAACAGCACGGCGGTTTATTAAATGGCGTCAAATTACGCTTTGCGGGTGCTTATCAAAAAGATGATAGTGAAGATTTCACTAAAGTCGAAATCATTATGACGGGTCGCCACAAAGAACAAGATCGCGGTGAACTCAAACAAGGTGAGAGCAACTCAACAAAGATTACCACACACTGCACCTACTATAAAGAAGTTATCGACAACGAAGAAAGCGCCGAAATTGATTTTATCAATATGATTGACAAAATTGGCGGAAAAGACCGATTAAAGCAGGCTCGCCACGCAATCGGAATTTAAAAAATCAACAAACAAAACATAGCCCGCAAGGGCTATCACAACTATCACTAACACGAGGGTAAAAGTTATGCAAAATACACAACAAGTTAAATTAAAATCAGGACTACAATCAGGTAAAAACACTATCACAGAATTAACAATCCGCAAGCCATTAACGGGTGATTTACGTGGAATTAAATTAGTTGACTTTATTGAGCTGGATATTGATTCACTCGCAAAAGTATTACCGCGTATCACAACGCCCACCATTGCAGAGCACGAAGTTTTCAATCTAGATTTAATTGACTTATCAGCTATCACACAAGTTATTGCTGTTTTTTTGTCTACGACATCGAACGATGTAACGACGGAATCCCAGCCAGAGTAGACGATGCAATGGCAGATATTGCTTCAATTTTTCATTGGCAACCGTCTGCTATGTATGAATTTACCCTATCTGAACTAATGGAATGGCGAGGACAAGCTCGCCTAAGAAGCGGCGCATCTGATGAATGATTTACAATTAAAAATTACGTTAAACGGCATAGATAAAACAAGTCGGCCGCTTCGCAATGTTATGGGTGGGGCTAAGGAGCTGGCTCAACAATTAAAAGACACTCGTAATCAATTAAACAAACTTAACAACACTCAAAAAAATGTTGATGGCTTTGTTCAGTTAAGAAAACAGTTTGAAGAGGCAAAAAATAAAGCTAAGTCATTAGCGATTGAACTTAAAAACACTACGACACCGACAAAGGCGTTACAACGTGAATTTAATAAGGCAACCGCAGAAACAAAAAAATTAAAAGATAAATTAACACCATTGCGTGCAGAGTTACACCAATCTGGAATTAGCACTAAAAATTTAACACAACATCAAATTACATTAAAAAACCAAATAACAAGCGTCAATCAAAGCATTGGGCAGCAATCAGAGCGATTAAAACAATTAAACATACGTCAACAAAAAATAAGCCAAATTCGCTCAAAATACGATATAGGCATGCAACGCATGGCGGTACTTGGTGGAGTTGGCTATGGTGCCCTATCGACCGGGAAAACAGTAGCCAGAGGTATGAAAAATCTGCTACATGTCGGATACGAATTTGACGCTAGCATGAGCGCAACGCAAGCGGTAACCAGAATTGACGATAAAAACGATCCTCGTATGTTAGCACTACGAAAACAAGCACGAGAATTGCCATTAGTCTCTAAATTTACTGATAGCGAGGTAGCTCAAGGACAATATTTTTTAGGCAGAACGGGATATAATCCAGATCAAATATTAAAAGCAATGCCTCATGTGTTGAACCTTGCCGCCGCTGGTGATCTTGATTTAGCAACTACCGCCGATATATCTTCAAACATACAAAAAGCAATGCGCATTCCAGCAGAAGAAATGGGGAAAGTATCTGATGCCTTAACTGCCGCATTCACACGCAATAATGTTGACATTCGAATGTTGGGGGAATCCCTTAAGTATACTGCTGGTATTTCTCAGCAATACGGTCAAAGTTTGGAAACACTAACTACCGCTACTGCGCTACTAGGTAACGCTGGTATTCAAGGTAGCCAAGCAGGTACATCTCTTCGACAAGTTCTAATTAGAATTGGTAATAGTAACACGGTTAAAAAACTGGAAATAAAAACTGCAGATAAAAACGGCAACATGAGAGATCTTGGAGATATATTTGAAGAAATACAAAAAGCTACATCTCACATGGGCAACGTGCAACGAGCGGCGATATATAAAGATATTGCAGGACAAATCGGAGTTACTGGATTTAACGAATTAATGGCAACCGTTGAAACAGGGGAATTCCAAGCCATGCGTCGAGAATTATATAATTCAAAAGGCGAAGCCGCAAAAGTAGCAAAAATAAAACTCGACAACTTAGCCGGTGATATGACAATGCTACATGCTGCATTTGAAAACATCAGCGTTGAACTATTCGAAAAAAATAATGACTGGCTACGTAAAGCTGTTCAAGGTCTAACTAATTTATTACATGGATTTGGTGAGTTTCTCAAAAAACATCCAGCGGTAAGTAAAGCATTGGTTGTTATTGGTGCGGGGCTAGCAACAATTACTACTGCATTTGGTGCATTTGCAATAATGATAATGAGTATATTTGGTCCAATGTTGATGACCCGATTTATATTATCACGATTAGGGTTGTCTCTGGGTGGTTTATTCACTAAAACAAATATAGCCGGTGGTGGATTGAAAACGCTTGGACGTGCTTTACTTTCAATAGCAGGGTCACCGATAAAAACCCTTGGAGCCGCGTTAAAAAGCTTAGGGTTCATATTTACTTCTGTTGGTCGCGCTTTTTTATTTACTCCAATCGGGTTGGCAATTACGGCAATAATTGCTGTTATTGTTATTGCCGCATTGGTAATTCGTAAATACTGGGAGCCAATTAAAGCTTGGTTTATTGGATTTTGGGAGGGATTAAAAGAATCATTATCGCCCGTAGCTGAAGAATTTTCATACCTTGAACCGTTTGTTACAACAATCGGTGACGGATTTAAATGGCTTGGAGAAAAAATAAGTAGCTTAATAAATTGGTTTTGTGAACTGTTTGAACCAGTAAAGTTAACAAAAGAAGAGTTCAAAAATGCAAAAGAATCAGGCAAATCTTTTGGGAGAAGTGTCGGCGAGGCAATTCGATGGCCTTTAAGTATGTTAAACAAACTATACTTAAAAATTAAAGATATTATTGACTTTATACAATTAATCCCTACAAAAATAAATGATATGTCTCAAAAGATTGAAGCGGCATTTACTGGCGAAAACAGCATATTTAATAAATTATCTAGAATCGGCTCTGATATTTCTAATGGGGTCATCACAGGAATCAACAATAAATGGGATGAAACAAAAAAAGCAGTATCAAATCTTGGCACCAATATTGGCAACTGGTTTAAAAACACACTAGATATTCATTCCCCATCAAGAGTTTTTTCTAAGTTTGGTGGTTATACAATCGACGGTTATATACACGGCATCGAACATAACCAAAGCGAGGCATTGCGCTCAATGAACCAACTTGGAAAAAAAATCAGCAACCGATTTAAAAATACATTAGATATTCACTCACCTTCGCGTTTATTTGCAAAATTTGGTAGTCATACTGTTGATGGTTATATCAATGGCATTGAGGGTAATCAAGATGATGCAATTCATAAAATTAAACGATTTGCAAATGACATAATAACAACAGGCTCACAACTCTCAAATGGCGTTGTCGTTGATAATCGCCGCCCTATCAGTGGAGCTTCTGGCGTATCACAATATTATATAACAATCAATGCCGCGCCGGGCATGAATGAACAAGAACTAGCACGTTGCGTGGCTAAAGAGATAGAACGGCGTGAGCGTAATCAGTCAGCGCGCTACCGATCAAGTTTAAGGGATATCGATTAATATGATGATGTGTTATGGTTTATTTGTTTTCAGCTTAAAAACAATACCCTATCAGACTGCAGAAGAAAACAAAGACTGGCGGTTCCCAGCTAATTCACGGGTAAATCAGCGTTCAGCATTACAATTTATTGGTCGTGATAACGAAACAATAACCTTATCTGGCGTATTGTATCCAGAATTAACGGGGGGTAGATTAAGTTTAGCACTTTTAGAAAGAATGGCCGACCTTGGCTATTCATGGCCATTAATCGAAGGATCTGGCATACCACTTGGCTTTTTTGTAATGACTAACTTAAAAAAAACAAAAACCGAATTTTTTAAAGATGGTGCGCCTCGTAAAATTGAATTCACTATATCACTAACAAAAGTTGACCCTCCCGACTGGTTACCTTTCGCTGATATTATAGGAATGATATGAAACAACCAACCTACACCATTACTATTGATGATAAAGATATTACATCGAATTTTGACAAACGCCTAATCTCAATGCAAATTACTGACAATCGAGGGTTAGATGCTGACACCATATCGATTGAACTAGATGATAGCGACGGCAAGCTTGAACTGCCCAAACGGGGGATTCAAATTAGCGTATCATTAGGCTGGGTTAATGATAATGTTATATTACAAAACATCTTCACTATTGACGAGTGCGAGCACTCAGGAACGCCAGACGTACTATCAATTAGGGGAAAAAGCGCCAATTTACGTGACTCATTAAATGAAAAGCTTGAAAAAAGTTACTCCAGCACAACGCTAGGAGCAATAACTCAAGAAATCGCAAAGCGGCACGATCTACAATACAGAATAGATAATAGCATAGAGTATGAACACATTGCCCATATAGATCAAACCAACGAATCTGACGCATCATTCTTAACCCGTTTATGTAATGATTTTAATGCGGCTGTAACATTAAAAAACGGCATGCTGATTATTTTCAAAAAAGGATTGGCAAAAACAGTAAATGGTCAAGACATCCCGACAACAACAATCACCCGTAAACTTGGCGATCAGCATCGTTTTGCTATTGCTGATAGAAATGCTTACACTGGTGTAAAAGCGTATTGGATTGACTACCGGCAACAAAAAAAACAGCAAGCCAAGGCAACTCGAAAAACAAAACCCAAAAACAACCAAACAAGCAAAGATGAAAACAGCGTACTTGCTGGCGCTGACGGAAACGTAAAAATACTGCGACATACCTATGCATCAAAACAAAATGCATACCGAGCGGCTCATAATGAATGGTACAAATTACAACGCGGTGCATCACAATTTAGCATCAACCTTGCCGAAGGTCGCCCCGATATTTACCCAGAAATGCCCGCATCGGTTGACGGATTCAAAAAGGAAATCGACTCCACGCTATGGACAATAACCCGTTGCACACACAGCTTAGACACAAACAGTGGTTATACCACCTACGTTGAGCTAGAAATTAAATTAGGTGATGACGAAAAACCCAAAGAAGAAAATGAATAATACTGGATTTAATTAAAAGTTAATATAAAATTAACTAAAAATTAAAGAAGAGGTAAAGTATCGATGAAATGCCCACACTGTAGATCAAAAACAACGATTAGAACTAGCGAAGAACTCAGCAATATAACTCGTAAACAATATCGGCAATGTACAAATATTTACTGTTGTCACTCATTTACAGTATTGCAATCTGTCTCAGAAACAATCGTACCCAGCGCATGCCCTGATCCGAATGTAAAAATACCGTTTTCTTCAAACCGCCATCATCAACTAAATTAATGGTAAATGTGGGTTGTGCAATAAAATACAGCCCAACCAATCAGAAACTCAACCGCCATTTCACCGCCACTTAAGAAAATAAGTTAGTTTGCTAATGTTGATTATTTGATGTAATTTCTTGATTTAAATAGGTTTTATTGGTGGCCCCTACTGGACTTGAACCAGTGACCAATCGATTATGAGTCGACTGCTCTGACCAACTGAGCTAAGGGGCCATTTCGGCGTGCTACTAAGTTAGTAGGGTTGCGATTATAATAGAGTTAAATCGAATTTGCTATAATTAATTAATAAACTAGGTTAGTTTGATTATTTCTTAATCTGAAATGTATTTATAAAGTTTTCCTCTCGCTTAATTACTAATATTTTTTGCTTAATGAAACTGATACAATAACTTGGCTCATTATTATTTTTTGTTATATTGGCTAAGGAAATATTATGTCTATCAAAAAATCAGTATTTGTTGGTGTTGTAATGTTAGCAACTTTGCTTTTAGGTGCGTGTAGTAGCGATAAATATCAACCAACTGCTGCTGGTCGCCAAGTTCAATTTATTGATACTAAGCCTGCAGATTCTTGCCAGTTTTTGGGGAAAATAGAGGGACGTCGTAGCAGTTTCTTTTCTGGACTTAAAACACATAGTGAACTTATTCGCGATGCGGCATCAGACCTTATGAACAAAGCGGCTACGATGGGTGGTAATGTGATTTATAATGCGCAAGATACTTCTATGCAATATATTTCAGATATTGCACCAACAGATGCAGTTATGGTTGGTGAAGTATATAGTTGCAAATAGGCTAGCTAATTAAAAAGGGAGGTCCTACCTTTCCTTTTTTAATTGGCGTCACTACTTATATAGCTTTCAGCTATTTTGTTTTTCAAATTGCTGCATAAAGTCAATTAAATAATTCACCCCTTCTTGATCCATAGCGTTATAAATTGATGCACGCATTCCTCCAGCAATTCGATGCCCTTTAATACCAATAATGTTAGCTTGGCTTGCTTCGCTTACAAATTTTTTATCTAGCCCTTCATTTGGTGATAAAAAAGTGACATTCATAATTGATCTGTTAACGGTTGCAACCGTATTTCGGTAAAAATTAGATTGGTCGATATATTGGTATAGCGATTGCGCTTTGACTTGGTTACGTTGCTGCATCGCTTTTAGTCCACCAAGTTTTTTTATCCATTTAAACACTAAACCCGACAGGTACCATGCAAAGGTAGGCGGTGTATTAAACATAGAATCGTTATCCATTAAAATTTTGTAATCTAATATTGATGGTAACATTTTTTGTGCATGACCGATTAGATCTTCACGCACAATAACAATAGTAATACCTGATGGACCAATGTTTTTTTGGGCACCCGCATAAATGATGCCATATCGGCTTATATCAATTGGTTGTGATAATATGCATGATGATAGATCGGCAACGACTGTTTTATTACCAAAATTAGGCTCTTCAAAAATTTCAATACCATCAATTGTTTCGTTGGGACAATAATGTACATAAGCAGAATCATCATTTAATTGCCATTCTGACATAGGTTTGATAGCGGTTAATCCATTTTGCTTTATGACCACATTTTGCTCGTGAATTTGGCAATATTTACTGGCTTCTTTAGCAGCACACTGGCTCCAATAACCGCTATTGATATAGTCTGCATTGGTTTTATTGCCTAAAATATTTAATGGCACTGCAGCAAATTGTGCTCTAGCACCACCTTGGCAATAGAGAATTTTGTAATTATTGGGGATATCTAATATTTCACGCAGGTCGTTAGAAGCTTCAACAGCACAAGCATCAAAATCTTTACCTCTATGGCTCAATTCCATCACCGATGCACCTGTATTATGCCAATTCAATAACTCAGTTTGAACTTGTTTTAATACATCTGCAGGTAATTTTGCTGGACCTGCACTAAAATTATAACTTTTATTCATAACAATTCACTTTAATCCATTCAAAAAAGAATTCTATTTTTACACCGACTTAACAGATATACAATCAAATTTTTTAAGAAAAAGATGCATAAGTCTATACCTTTTGGCTATTTTATTCCTGTAATCAAAAGCTATTGCTTTACATAGCATTATTGATTTAATTGGTATAAAAATACCGGCAAATGCCGGCATAGTTATGAAGAAGAGTGAAAAGACTAGGATAATTGTTGCTTTGCATTTTTAATTGCTAATTTGACTTGTTGTGGTGAAACCCCTCCTTTAGCGCAACGTTTGGCTAAGCATGATTCTAACGATAATATTGAATAAACGTCATTACCAATAACAGGGCTAAATTTCTGTAATTCCTCAAGCGAGAGCTCTTCAAGTGCCTTTTTCTTGATGATTGCATCAATTACTGCTTCACCAACAATATGATGTGCTTCCCGAAATGGTATACCTTTGGCAACTAAATAATCAGCAAGTTCGGTCGCATTGGAATAACCTTGTTTAGCCGCTTCTTGGCAGTTTGCATAGTTAATTTTAATATCTTCTAATACTAATATGGCAATATCTAAACATTCATGCCAAGTATCCAGTGCATCAAATAGATGTTCTTTATCTTCTTGTAGATCTTTATTATAAGCAAGCGGTAAACCTTTCAAGGTCATAAGCGCTCCAGTTAATGCGCCAGTCACTCGACCTACTTTGCCACGAATTAGTTCTAATGCATCGGGATTCTTTTTTTGTGGCATAAGTGACGAGCCCGAAGTAACGCGATCAGATAATTCAACAAAGTTAGCTTCACCACTGTTGAAAATGATAAGATCTTCAGCAAAACGTGATAGATGCACCATACCAATTGAAGCATTATTTAATAGCTCAAGAATGTGATCTCGATCAGACACCGAATCTAAACTATTATTTGTTGCTATCGAAAAACCTAACCAATTTGCTAATTGATCACGATCCATGGGATAAGCAGTTCCAGCCAATGCACCTGTCCCTAATGGGCTTACATCTAAGCGTTTTAAGGTATCTTGTAAACGACTAACATCACGGGTGAGCATTTCAAAATAAGCTAAACACCAATGTGCAAATGTGATTGGTTGTGCTCGCTGTAGATGGGTATAACCAGGCATAACGGCATTTTGATGTTGTTTTGCAGTTGTAACAAGAGATTGTCGCAATTGATTAATGGTATTAATTAAATAAGGAATTTGATCTTTACACCATAGTTTTAGGTCAGTGGCTGATTGATCGTTGCGACTTCGACCTGTATGCAATTTTTTACCCAAATCACCAATTTTTTCGATCAGTTTTTGCTCCACCCAACTGTGTATATCTTCAGCATCACTTTGTAAAATCTGATTGGGATCTTGTTGTACCAAAACCAGTAATTCGTTCAAAGCTTTTTCTAACTTTTTTTGCTCATCATAAGATATAACGTTAACAGTCACCAATGCTTTCGACCAAGCAATTGAACCAATGATATCTTGCTCTGCAAGACGATAGTCAAAGCGCAATGAATCATTAAAATGCTTAAATTGTTGATCTGCCGCTTGGCTAAAACGCCCACCCCATAATGCCATAATTACCTCTATATTATTTTTAATAACTAGTTAAACAAGTACAATTTTATCTAAAATAACAACATACAGACATTAGCCTGTATATTGTTGTTATTTTATTTATGATATCGGAAATCACTTTTTCACTTTTGTCGCTATGTTTTACTCACCGGTTCCGCTGTTTTAATAGATTTAGCTGATTTGGTCTTTTGAGCTGGTTGTTTTTTCTTATCTTCATTTAAAGCTCGTATACGTGAGGATAACGAGAATAGACGAATAAAGCCACCTGCATGGCTGTGATCATAAACTTCATCTTCTCCAAATGTTGCAAACTCTTCATTATATAGACTATTCGGCGATTTTTTTTGTACTGCTGTTGCATTACCTTTATAAAGTTTAACAACAACTTCGCCTGTCATGTCTTGTGCTAATACTTCAGCGGCTGCTTGAATTGAACGTCGATATGGAGCAAACCAACGACCATCATAAACAACATAGGCCATTTCAATTCCGAGTTGTTCGCGCCATTTAAAGCTGTCACGGTCTAAGATTAATTGCTCTAAACCACGTAATGCTGTCATCATTATTGTGCCACCTGGAGTTTCATAGCAACCACGTGATTTAATACCAACTAGGCGATTTTCAATAATATCTACGCGACCAACACCATGTTTTGCACCAATTTTATTCAGTGTTGCCACGCAGTTGTAAGGCGATAATTTTTCGCCATTTACCGACACTACTTCACCTTTTTCTATTCCAATAGTAACCAGTTCTGGTTTATCTGGCGCATCTTCGGGCGAAACAGTCCAAGCCCAGCAATCAGCATTAGCTTGGTTCCAAGTACTTTCTAGCACACCGCCTTCAGTCGAGATATGCCATGCGTTTTCGTCACGGCTATAAATTTTTTCAACCGTTGCCGTGGTTGGGATTTTACGAACTTTTAAATAATCAATTAATGCTTCACGTGAACGTAGATCCCATTCACGCCAAGGTGCAATGACTTTTAGTTGTGGTGCAAGTGCGGTGTAAGTTGTTTCAAAGCGTACTTGGTCATTACCTTTACCTGTTGCACCATGACATAGTGTATCTGCACCAACTTCTAATGCATATTCTACTTGTGCTTTTGCAATAATTGGACGAGCCATCGAGGTACCAAGATAATAAGTGCCTTCATATAGGGCGCCTGTTTTCAAAACAGGGTATACATAGTCTTTAACAAATTCTTCTCGTAAATCAACCACTTTACAAGCCACAGCCCCCGAGGCTTTAGCTTTCTTTTCGACATCTTTTAATTCTTTGGAATCTTGACCTACATTAGCAACAAAAGCGTAAACTTCACATCCGCCATAGTTTTCTTTTAACCAAGGAATAATTGCTGATGTATCCAAACCACCTGAATAAGCTAATACAACCTTTTTTGTTCCACTTTTTTTCATGTTACACCCTTTCCAAATTAACTTACGATAAATAAATGCGTTAAAGATATATACTTTTATATTTGCATTGATGATAACTAGCCTAATACAAATACTTATTATTTAAGCAATAATTTTTGTACCCGTTGCTCCTGATATTCCATTAAATAATTTAATAAGTTGATCGGACTCTTTCCAACTGGCAATTACAATCGGCTGCCCCAGTTCTTTAACTGCTTCAAAAGCCGAATTCACTTTTACCACCATACCATCGGTAATAATACCTTTAGCGATCAATTGATTCGCCTGCGATTGTGTTAAAGACTCAATCCGTTGCTTATTTTCGTCAAACACGCCAACGACATCAGACAACAATATTAAGTCTGCACCTAAAGTTTTAGCGAGCGCTACCGCAGCATGATCGGCATTAACATTCATCATTTGCCCACTTTCGGTGATGCCAATTGAGCTAACAATTGGCAAATAACCTGCATTAACAAGTAAATTTATTAATGTAGGATCGCCTGCTTGAGCTTCGCCAACATAACCTAGCTCTTCCGAAATTTGTTTGACTTTAACACTATTACCATCAGCAAGGCAGAGCCCAACACTTGGTATTTGATGTTTTTTAGCCTCAGACAATAATTTGGTGTTTGCGCTACCAGCAAGGCTTCCTACAATAACATCAATTTGATCAGCTGGCGTTACACGTAGCCCATTTCGGCGTACTACGGGTAAAGAAAGCCTATCCATTAATGAATCAACTACCGTACCACCGCCATGAACAATAATTAAAGATCGTTGATAATTCTTTTTATATTCACTAATAACAACAAATAATTGGCTTAAGGCATCTTTGTTATCAAGTAATACGCCACCAAGTTTTATAACTAATGGTCTCATTTTAGTTTCCTAGTAATTTAACTTATTGTTAAGATGTTCAAAATTTAAAATAGAAATTAGTCCATTTTTATAATAATGCGGTTGTTTCATCAAAACCATACCGAATGTTCATGCACTGTACAGCCTGCGTTGCTGCGCCTTTTAATAAGTTATCCTCAACAGAAATTAAGATTAAATGACGATCTTTTAATACAAAGCCAATATCGCAATAAGGCAAACCAACAACAGATTTTAATGCAGGCCAATCTTTTTGATACACTCGAATTAAAGGTTTATTTTGGTAATATTTATTTAAAGCAGCAAGAATATCTTGTGATGTTACACCCGCTTTTACTCGGCAAGTGATTGTGGCGTGGATACCTTGTTTAAAACTACCTAAATGCGGTGTAAAAATAACTTCTTGCCCTAAATGCGTTGCAATTTCGGGCTGATGGCGATGAGTAAATACCCCATAAGCATGTAAACTTACTTCGCAAAATAAATTATTATGTGAAGGCTTTCGGCCTGCGCCACTCACACCACTTACAGCATTAATTACCGGCCATTGTGAATTATCCAATAAACTCTCTTCGATTAACGGTTTTAGTGGTAATTGCGAAGCGGTAGGATAGCACCCAGGCACAGCAATAAGCTGTGCATGTTTGATCTGCTCAGCATTCCACTCAGCTAAACCATAAACAGCTTTATCTAACCATTTAAGGTGTTGGTGCGTGAAACCATAGTAATCGCTATAAAAAGTAGCACAATTTACCCTAAATGCGCCTGACAAATCAAATACAGTGCAACCATACTCTAAAAAGTAAGGAGCAATATTGTGACTAACGGTATGTTCGGTGGCTAAAAAAACAATATCAACATCATTGATATAAGCAGAATAATCAGACGTGGCTATAAGTGGCAGATCAATAACCCCTTTTAGCTGAGGATGTAGCTCATAATCAGAAATCAGCCTGCCACCATCTTGACTATTTTCCGACACAATTAAAGCGGTAAGTTCGACATGGGGATGCTTGTGCAAATAATAGGCTAATTTTGCGCCCGCATACCCGCTTGCACCGATAACAATTGCCTTTAACATATTCATCCTTATTAATTCTTACGCAATAATTGTGCATATAGTAAGCCATTCAAAAGACTAATACAAGCGCAAAATGAATTTTTATTCACTTTTTATGAATTTAATTTCATTATTTCTATTCGGAATTGATTTTAAGATAAGGCTTAAATGCTAAAACAATTTTTGCAAAAGTAAGGTACAAACAAATAATGTTAATACCTACCAATAACGATCGGTAGGTATTTAATGAGCTATATTATTTTAAAAAACTTGCTGATTTTAATATTGCTATCAATAATTCCCAATAACGATAAACACTTTGGATATTGACTTTCTCATCTGGGGAATGTGGTGAAACAATTGTTGGTCCAATTGAGATCATATCCATATTTGGATAGCTTTGCTTAAATAGACCACATTCCAGCCCTGCATGTATCACCATTATTTTTGCCTGCTGAGAAAAAATTTCGTGATATTTACCTTTTGCAAGTTTAAGTAATTGCGAATCTAAATTGGGTTCCCAACCCGAATAGCCACCACTGATTTCGTAATTAGCATTAATAAGTTGGCTAAACGATACCAATGTTGATACAACAGCATCTTTTGCACTATCCACTTGAGAGCGAATCAAAAAATGGGCATTAAATTGGTTGTCTTCGATACTGACTATACCTAAATTAAGTGATGTTTCAACCACACCATGAAGCTGATCGCTCATTCTAATCACACCATTAGGTGCGGTATTGAGATAGTTTATAATCTTATTTTGATGCTCGACTGTTAATACCCTTTTGACTTTATTAGATTCAACTTCAGATAATGTTATTTCGATAGTGGGTTCTACATGGCCTAATTCATTGTGTAAAATAGTTTGATATTGTTTAACAATGGCTTCTAATTTAGGTAGATCTTGTTTATTTAAAGTGATTTCAATAAAAGCTTCTCTTGGAATAGCGTTACGTAATGAGCCACCTTTTATGTCGGCTAATCTAAATGGGATATCTTGTACATACTGCGCTAAAAAGCGAGCCATTAATTTGATTGCATTACCGCGCCCAAGGTGAATATCACAACCAGAATGCCCACCTTTTAGTCCTTTTAGTGAAATGCTCATATAACAATCGTGCTTTTCAGGTATTACCGCATAGGTCACAGCAAAAGTTGTGGAAAAATCAACACCTCCAGCACAACCCGTAAATATTTCCCCCTCATCTTCAGAATCAGTGTTAATCAAATAACGGCTCTTTAACCAATTAGGTTGTAAACCAAAAGCACCGTGCATACCTGTTTCTTCTGAGGTCGTTATCAATACTTCAATCGGCCCATGTTCAACAGCCGGATCGATTAACACAGCTAGCGCAGATGCTAAGCCGACACCATTATCTGCACCTAACGTGGTACCTTTGGCTTTTACCCATTCACCATCAACATAAGCTTGAATTGGATCAGTTAAAAAATCGTGCACAGTGCCTTCATTTTTTTGTGGCACCATATCCATATGAGCTTGCAAAGCAATTGATGGGCACTGTTCCATACCTTTGCTTGCTGGCTTAGTGAGTAAAATGTTACCTACTTTATCAAGTTTGCAGTCGATATGATGCGTATTAGCAAAATCGACAATGTATTTAGTTATCATTTGTTCATGATGAGATGGATGCGGGATTTTACAAATATCATTAAAAATCTGCCAAACAAATTTGGGTGCTAAAGTAGAAAGCATGATATAACCTCAAAATTAATTAAGTTAGTATTAAATTAAGGAGTGGTTTTTTTTAACTAATCACTCTATAATAAGGTGCAATTTTACATCTATTTTTAGTTCATGAATATTTATTTATTCACACATTCGATTAAAATTGCAGGTTACTCATGTCAACAGAACAAACTTTATTAACAGAAGAAGAAATCCAAGCCAAAAAACAACACAAAGCAGAACTTATTGCTGAAAAGAAAAAATTCAACGTTACCTGGGAAATGTTGCAATCCTACGGGCGTCAACTATCAGAACGTTTATTACCTGCTAATCAATGGAAAGGTATCATTGCCGTTAGCCGTGGTGGTTTAGTCCCTGCCGCTATTTTAGCTCGAGAACTTAGTATTCGTTATGTCGATACCGTTTGCATTTCAAGTTATGATCACGATCATCAACGCGAAAAACTGATCCTAAAGCAAGCCAATGGTGATGGCGAAGGCTTTATTGTCGTTGATGATTTAGTCGATACGGGCAACACTGCTCACACTATTCGTGAAATGTATCCAAAAGCCCACTTTGTTACTATCTTTGCAAAACCGGCAGGTAAACCACTTGTTGATGATTATGTTGTAGATATTGCTCAAGACACTTGGATCGAACAGCCTTGGGATACAGGTGTTATGTTTGTTAAACCTATTTGCGATCATAAATAATCAATAAGGATACCAAGGTTGTTATGGCAGCTACCGAAAATCTAACAGCACAGATATTCAAACCACAATTGAATTATCCTGAAACTTCGACGCTAATTAACCGTACTGATAGTAGTAATGGCAGTAGCATTAGTGCGTTAGATGGAGAGGTCGACTCAAAATGGTATCGAATTGTCAACCCCATTTTGTGGCATTGGCGGGGGTTACCAAAATTAGAAGCTGAAGCGGTTTTATCAAAAATTGCCGCTTCAACAAGATGCCACACAAATGATAAATGGCTAGATACTGTTATCGGTTATCAATCTGGTAACTGGATTTATGAGTTTTTAAACCAAGCAGCAATGTGGCAAACTAAAGCAGAGTCAGTAGATAAAACAAATCTTACCGATGCAGATAAAGATAAGCTACTCAACGAGTATCTTATTGCCAGTGAATATGCAAGTATTGCCAGTTATCCACATTTTAAAAATGATGAACTGGCAATGTATGCCCAAGCCTGTGCTTATCAAGCTTATTCCAAGGCCCTTAATTTTTCACCTTTTTTGGTTAAAGAACTTGAATTTAAAGTTGATAATCACAACGTTAAAACAATTCTACACCTACCAAAAACTGAAGGGGCTTGCCCTGTGGTACTAATCTGCAATGCTTTGGGTAATTTACAGATCGATTATTATCGATATTTTAGTGAATTTTTAGCCCCTCAAGGGTTTGCCATGTTAACTGTTGATTTACCTTCTGTTGGCTATAGCCGTAATTTTGCTTTAACACAAAATAGCAGTAAAATTCATCAAGCTATATTGGAACAATTGCCCAACATACCATGGATTGATGATCATCGTGTTATTGTTGCTGGTTTTCGATTTGGTTCGCATATTGCCACTCGTTTAGCTTATTTAATGCCAAATAAAATTAGAGGATTATTTAACTTTACGCCATTTGTTCATCAAATTTTTGCTGACAAAGAACTGCAAAAAAATCTCCCTAATAGTTATAAAGATATGCTAGCTAGCCGTTTGGGTTTACCTTCGATATCCAATCAGCAATTAGCCGCAGAGTTAAATTATTTTTCTCTAAAAAACCAAGGTCTTTTAACACATGCTTGCCAAGTACCAGTCATGAATATCATTTTTGAAAATGATAAATTAAGTAATCTTAGTGAAGCAAAATTGATTCATTCAACTAAACAAAATAAAATAGTGACCGTGCCAAAAACACCACTACAAAAAAGTTTACATCAGGCGTTAACCCAATCAATCAAATGGATGAGGTCTGTTTTATAATTCACGATTAACCAAAAGAGCCATATTATGTCCAATAATAAACAACAAACTATTGTTGTTAAATTAGGCACCAGTGTACTAACTGGTGGCACCAAACAGCTAGATCGGGCACGAATAGTTGAGTTAATACGACAATGTGCAACTTTACATCAAAATGGACATAAAATTATTATTGTTACTTCTGGCGCCATTGCCGCAGGTCGCGAATACTTAAACTACCCTACCTTACCTAATACTATCGCCTCAAAGCAATTACTCGCCTCTGTTGGGCAAAGCAAACTGATACAACTTTGGGAACAGCTATTTTCTATCTATAAAATCTATATTGGCCAAATGTTACTAACTCGTGCAGATCTAGAAGATCGTGAAAGGTTTTTAAATGCACAAGATGTATTAAAAGCCATGTTAGATAATCGTATCGTTCCTGTAATCAATGAAAACGATGCAGTAGCGACAGCCGAAATAAAAGTGGGCGATAACGATAATTTATCTGCCCTTGCTGCTATTTTAGCTCAAGCCGATAAACTGATATTATTAACCGATATTGATGGTTTATATACAGCCGATCCAAGAACAGATAGTAATGCAAAACTTATCCAAGAGATCGACCATATCGACGATAATTTACGTAGTATTGCTGGTGGTAGTGTTTCTGGACTGGGTACAGGAGGTATGAGCACAAAATTACAAGCTGCGGAAATTGCAGGTAGCGCAGGTATTGAAGTGGTAATTGCTGCTGGAAATAGATCTAATGTGATTATTGATATTATCAATAATCAATTTGTTGGCACAAAATTTCTGCCGCAAAAAACGCCACTAGAGCACCGAAAATACTGGTTATTTGGCGCGCCTAAAGTTGGTAAAGTATTTTTAGATGATGGTGCGGTTAATGCAATATTAAACAACGGTAGTTCACTACTACCAAAAGGCATTATAAAAGTTGAAAAAAACTTTTCTCGTGGTGAAGTGATTGATATTTGTAATAGCATCGGCAAGCATATTGCTCAAGGTGTTAGCCGATACAATAGCGATGCACTGAGGCAAATTGCAGGACACCATTCCCAAAATATTAGCCAAATTATTGGCTATGAATATGGTTCTGTTGCTGTTCATCGAGATGATATGATAATTAAATAACAGATAATTGAATTAATGTTTTTCCGATATAACCCAATCATAAACAAAAAATAATGTATTATTGTATTAAACGATTAACTCATTAGGATAGAAAATAAAGTCATCTTAAGGAAGAATCTAATCCAAAGTTTGCGTATTTACTCGTTAAAAGTGATGAGAAGTTCTGTTACCAAATTCTACAATAAACCAATCGATTGCAGCGTTACAATTTCAAATTCGCATTATGAGTTCTTCAAAAACTTATTATATAGCTAAATACATCATCTTTTGACCGAATCATCCATCGGAAGCCTTACGTTTCTCAGATTGTTAGATAACTCCATTACTAAATCTTTGAATATTTTTTATTCATTTTCAGTTGCCTATTTTTTGTATATTACAAATATTAAAAATATTAAAAATAAGTAAATACACACAATTATTTATAGGATTGGATAAAACACATTTTCAGCCAATTATTGCAGCGCTTATCACATCACTTGCTGTTTATAAAATGTGTTAATCCTTTTAAAACTTTAGCTGTTCTAATTAAATAATTTATCTTGCTGCGCGCTCTAAAATAGCTTCAGCGGGCTGTCTTTGGATGTAAACCATTCTAGCAATTAATAATAATGCTGCAACAGCAAGCCCTGATATAATTCCTATCCAAAAACCAGCGGCACCGATTGGCTTAATGATTAGATCGGTCAATCCTAGAACATAACCAACAGGCAATCCAACAACCCAGTAAGATAGTAGTGTAATAAAAAAAATGCTTTGAGTATCTTTATAACCTCGCAACACATTACTTGCCACAACTTGCAAATAGTCAGATGCTTGATAGATAGCAAGTAAAATAATTAACTGCATACAGATAGCAATGACTGCGGCCTCACTGGTAAATAGTGCGATAATTGGTGTTTTAAAAATAACTAGAACTAGTGCAACAAAAACAGCCATGCAGAGCGATATTGATAAACTAATATAGGCGGTTTGTTTAGCTAACGCTGGTTTTTTATTACCTAGTAAATAGCCAACACGTATACTGGTTGCAACACCAAGAGATAATGGAATAGCAAAGGTCAAACTACTGATAGTAAAAATGATTTGGTGAGCAGCAACGGTTATTTGGCCTAATGGAGCTATTAATAACGCAATCACAGCAAAAAGGCTCATTTCAAAGAAGTAAGCCAGCGCTAAAGGGGTACCCAGTATAATAATCTTTTTGATTATAGTAAAATCAACCAGTTTTGTGATTGGAGTATTACGTATATCTTGTTGGCTTGGACTAACTAGTGTATATAAGCGTATTAAAATAAACATAAGCCAAAATATAATTGTTGCTGTAATGCCACAACCAACGCCACCAAAAGCAGGTAAGCCTAACTTTCCATAGATTAAAATATAGTTAATTGGAATATTGGCAAGAAGAGCAATAAATATGATTACCATAGCGGGTTTAGTATTCGATAGTCCCTCACATTGATTTCGGTAAACTAAAAAGAGTAAGAACGCAGGCACCCCCCACATGATAGCGCGTAAAAATGAGACGGCAACGTTAACCATTTCGGGATCAATCGGGTGATCAACTGAACTCCTTAAATTAATTATTTTGTCAGAATGATATAAGAAAATCATCATTAATATCGACAATATTAAAGCAATTACCACACCTTGACGAGTTTGGCTTGCAACCTGATCACGTTTAGCTGCACCATTTAAGTTTGAGATAATAGGGGTTAGCACCGTTAACAAACCTTGGCCAAATAAAATTGTTGGTAACCAAATTGATACGGCAATAGCTACTCCAGATAAGGCTGTTTTGCTATAATTTCCCGCCATAATGGTATCGACAAAGGTGATTGCTGTTTGAGATACTTGAGCAATAAGTACAGGAACTGCTAATTTACCAAGATTTTTTACTTCATGTTTATAATGTTGTTTCATGGTTTATTACCTTTTAACTGTTCCCCAGAGGTCGTATTCATCAGAATGCTCAATATTAACTTGAATAATATCACCTACTTTAACTTGGTTTTCTTCATTTAAATATACAACACCGTCTATTTCAGGAGCATCAGCCATGCTACGGCCTATTGCGCCTTCATCATCAACTTCATCAATAATAACGGGAAGCGTTTTACCTATTTTGGCTTGTAGCTTTTGTGTGGAGATTTTTTGCTGTAATTGCATAAAACGATCAAAACGCTCTTGTTTGATCGTTTCTGGTATTTGGTTAGCTAGTTTATTGGCAGCAGCACCTTCTACGGGGCTATATGTGAAACAACCAACACGATCCAATTGTGCTTGAGATAAAAAGCTGAGCAATAGCTCAAAATCTTGATCTGTTTCACCTGGGTATCCGACTATAAAAGTGGAGCGCAAAGTAATATCTGGGCAGATTTCACGCCATTTATCAATTCTCTCTAAGGTTCTTTCAATAGTTCCCGGTCGTTTCATTGATTTTAAAACTGATGGGCTTGCATGTTGTAATGGCACATCTAAATAAGGTAGGATTTTTCCTTCAGCCATTAATGGTATTAAGTCATCAACACTAGGATAAGGGTACATATAATGCAATCTTACCCAAATTCCTAGGTTAGCTAACTGTTCACAAAGGGTCTGAATATCGGTTTTTAATGGTATACCATTCCAAAAGTTAGTACGGTTTTTTATATCGATACCATAGGCTGACGTATCTTGCGCAATAACTAATAGTTCTTTAACTCCACTATCAGTTAAGCGTTTGGCTTCATCTAAAACGTTACCAATTGGTCGGCTAATCATATCTCCACGCAAAGATGGGATAATACAAAATGTGCAACGGTGGTTACAGCCTTCTGAAATTTTGAGATAAGCATAATGTTTCGGTGTTAATTTCACACCTTGTTGAGGAATCAAACTCGTATAAGGATTATATGCAGGTTTGGGGACATATCTATTAACATGACTTAATACAGATTCATAGCTATGTGGGCCAGATATTTCAAGTACTTTGGGATGTACAGATCTAATTTGATCTTCTTTTGCGCCAAGGCATCCAGTAACAATGACTTTACCATTTTCGTTCAATGCTTCACCAATTGCTTCAAGAGATTCTTGTACGGCACTGTCAATGAATCCACAAGTGTTAACAATAACCAGATCGGCATTATCATAGCTTGGCACAACTTGATAACCTTGCGTGCGTAATTCAGTTAAAATTCGTTCAGAATCGACTAGATTTTTAGGACAGCCAAGGCTCACAAATCCAATTGTAGGGGGTGATATATTCATAGTGTTTATAATTGTGTTTTATATAAAGAGGTATTGTTTGAGAATTTAATAAACTATTTTTATAATTATTTGCTAATCAAAATAACCTCGGCATTCTATCACATTTCATTACAGTTGATACACTGATTTTCAAATTTGAAAGGAATATTAGATATGTATTAACTGATTTAGTTGATAGTAGTAATAAGATTTAACCTATTATTTTTAAATAGAAAAAACAAATTATTGAATAACACCTCCATTTCAACCAAATATAGCCTTTATTACTAATAAAGGCTATTTTAATAATAGGGAGATAAATTTATTAACAATCTTATTTTAATGCATTAGTGACTTCGTCTATCTGAAGATTTATACTTTCAGAACCACCACCAGACAAATACCAAAGATCAGGTGTTAAATAAACTACTTTTGTTTTGCTTTTGTTTAGTACTTTTGGAGAAAAATAGTGTTCAACCATACCTTGATTACCAATTGCTTTACTGCGGTCAACGATAAAAACGATATCTGGTTTCACTGATTTGATGTAATTATCATCAATAAAAACTGGCGCAGGTTTCCCGAGTTTTGATTGCGCAGGCATAATAGTTAGTGGCACAGCACGCTTAACGTTTAGCACATCATGAATAAGCGCCGCACTTGAGCTTGAATTAATAAGTATCATCTTTCCATCATTGTGGATAGCTACAATGGCCTTTTTAGGGCTGGCTTGAGCTACAGATTGGGCATTTTGAATTTTTTTATCTAATGATTGGATAATTTCATTCGCTTTGCTTTCTGACCCAGTTATATTGGCTAGCACTTGAATATGGTTTTTGGTCGATTCAACATAATTTTTAGCATCAACACTTAAATTAATGACAGGTGCTATTTTTGATAGTTCTTCAGTTTTACTTGCTTGACGCCCATCAATTACAATCAAATCAGGCTTAACTTTTTTGATTACCTCAATATTAGGCTCTTTCATATTACCAGTATCGGAGAGCGACGCATGATTAAATTGTTGCAAATAAGATGGAATAACTGATAGTGGAGTTGCAGCAACTATCGCTCCTTTTCCTAACGCATCTAAAGTATCTAATGCACCATAATTCATTACTACTACTTTTTTAGGCGATTTAGGAACAACTACCGTTTGGCTATCAGTAATTACGCGCATTGTTGATGACTGACAGGCGGTTAACCCTAATACAATTACAGCAATACTACTCAAAAGTAACTTTTTTTTCTTATTCATGTCTAAATTCTCGCATCGGCTTAGTTTAAATGATAATAATTATTATTCAACAAAGAAAGTTTGTCTAGATATAAATAATTTTTTACAAAGATATTGATAATCATTATCATATAGTGTAGTGTGCTTAGAAATGAAAAGAAATGTAAATATCATTATAAATAATGGGGTTATAATAAATGAACGCAAAAAGGAAGTTTAAGTTGGCAACACATGTCATTAATACTAGCATTTTGTTGTCATTATCAAGTACTGCTATGGCTGCTAGCAATTCAGATACTGATACCATGGTTGTTACTGCATCAGGTTTCTCACAACAAGTGAAAGAAGCACCTGCGACTATTACAGTTATTACACCTAAAGAAATCGAAAATAAACCTTACCGCGATGTTACTGATGCGCTAAAAGATATCCCTGGCGTAAATATTACCGGTGGTGGTGATTCTACTGATATTAGCATTCGTGGTATGGATGCAAAGTATACCTTGATATTAGTTGACGGCAAAAAAATTAGTACGCGTGAAACAAGACCTAATAGTGACAATTCTGGTTTTGAACAAGGCTGGCTACCACCATTAACCGCTATTGAACGTATTGAAGTGGTGCGTGGGCCGATGTCGTCATTATATGGCTCTGATGCCATGGGTGGGGTTATTAATATCATTACCAAAAAAGTGTCAAATAAATGGCAAAGTGGCCTGCGTCTAGAATCAGTTATTCCTTATCGTTCAGAAGAAAAAAATACCTATACTGGTAGTTTCTCAACTATGGGACCGATTATTGATGATATTTTGGGTATCCAACTTTATGGACAATATTCAAGACGCCATGAAGACAAATTTTTAAATGGTCATTCAGGACAAAAATTACGTAGCTTAAATGGTAAATTATCTTTAAATGCATCTGATACACAAAAATTTGATCTTGATTTTGGACGATCTTTGCAAAATAGTAACGCAACCTCAGGCAAAACAAGAGATAAATCTAGAAATAATTTTAATCGGGATAATCGCCGTAATTCGTTTGCTCTGACACATAATGGTTTGTTTGGTGATGTATCTACCACTTCCTTTGTTGCTTATGAAGGCAATAACAACCCTAAAAGAAGTATGAAAATTCGAAATACCGACGTAGATACACGTGTGACTATTCCTTTTAGTATCAATATGCTGACTTTAGGCGGAAAATATAATTATCAAGAATTACATGATAAAGGAAACCAGCTAAAAACAACATTATCTAAAATCGATCGTTGGAATTATGCGCTATTTGGCGAAGATGAATTACGCATTTTAGAAAATTGGAGCCTAACTTTAGGATTACGTTATAACAAAGATGAAAATTATGGCAGTAACTGGAATCCAAGAGTTTATAGTGTTTGGAATATTGATGATAACTTTACTCTAAAAGGAGGTTATTCTACAGGCTATGCAACTCCACAGCTACGTTATGTTGTAAGTGATTGGGGACAAGTAACTGGAGGCGGATACTCAGATGGGGTAATCATTGGGAATCCAAATTTAAAACCAGAAAAATCAAATAATTTTGAAATCGGGATCGGATATACTAATGATTATGGTATCGATACTTCTGCAACAGCATTTTATACAAAATATAAAGATAAAATTCAGTCATATTATATCTGTAATCACAAGCATAGCTGTGAGTTAAATGGTTATAGTAAAATATTTGACTTTATACAAGGTCGTGAAAATGTGGGTAAGGCCGATCTTAAAGGTTTTGAATTTTCATTCAAAACACCATTATTAACCGATTTTTTACTAAGCTCTAACTACTCTTGGACAAAAACAGAACAAAAAAGTGGCAAATATAAAGGACGTCCTTTAAATCGAACACCAAAACAAAAATTCAATACCCAACTAGATTGGTATGCTACTGAGCAATGGGATTTATGGGCTAAAATGGCCTATTATGGCATGGAATCATCGAATAATCGTAATGGTACAAAAGTTGACTATCCAGGCTATACTTTCTGGGATGTGGGCGCATCTTTCCAAATAAACAAAGATGCTAAAGTTTATGGTGGGGTCTATAATTTGTTTGACAAAAACGTTTCTAACGAAGATTTTGGTAAAACCTTAGAAGGTCGCCGTTATTTTGTGGGCACCGAAATTAATTTCTAATCAACCAATATTTTATTTTGGTTTATTATTTTAAGGCAGCTTTAATTTAGTTGCCTTTTTTGTAAATAATCCATTGATTTATGCGTTTATTTACTAAAAAATAACCCATATAAAATGTTGATTTTATTTTTTTGTTTTTGATAAAAATACTCTGTATCAATCATAAATTGAGTTTGTGATATATCTAGGCTTTTACTTACTTGCTCAATTAATGCGATATTGTCAATGTGTTTTTTTAAATCTTCTACTTCAAATCCTCGTTTTGAGCTGTTTCAGTTACTGATTTTGCCATAAATCACCTTGATTGATTAAATATCTGTTGATATATTTAAAACAGGAGGTGGCTACGCCCCACCTTTGATGGTTAATAGACTGCAAATGATATCAATATTATAAACAAGAGAATTAAGCGTATATTTATTCTTTTACTCTTTTAAATCCTTATCGAAAGCTGAGGGTTTATTTTATCAAGTTTCTTGCAGGATGGTTCTGTTGCAGGATGCTCTACTATAAAAATCGATGTTTTATATAACATATTAAATTTTTACAGTTATTGGATTTATTTCAAATGGATATTATGGGGAAAATAGCTATCTTACTTTTATTTACTCTATTATTGGTTTATTCAGCACAGAACTTTAATTCAGCTAAAACACATTTAACTAAATTATATAAATCAAACCCGGATCAAACTACATTTTATTACAGGTGAGAATTTTCGTGGATAGATAAAAATGTGTTGTTGATTTTGACAAATGTGGATACCATACAAGAAAAATCAGGCTATAGCTGAATGAATTGAGTGGGACCATGTTATACCTGCCGAAAATTTTGGTAGACACTTAACATGCTGGCAAGCAGGTGGACGTAAAGCGTGTCAATCAAATAGCAAGTGATATACATAACTTTCAAGCGGCTATTAGTGAAGTGAATGGCGATAGGTCTAATTATCGTTATTCGCTATTCACTAAAGTATTTAATCAGTATGAAAAGTGTAAAAGTGCTGTGGATTTTAAAGCTTGCATATTCCAGCCACGTGACGAAATTCGTGGAATGATAGCACGCAGCTATCTTTACATGTCTGATAAATATAAAACCAATTTATCTAATCAAGAAAAGAAGCTAATAATGGCTTGGAATAAAATGTATGCACCTGAAAATTTAGAGTGTAAACGTAATGCGCATATAGCAAAAGTGCAGGGTAATGATAACAAGTTTGTTACTGGGCGATGTACACAATGAAAAAGTTAATCGTATTATTTTTAATTATTTTTTGGTCGCAAATTGTAGATGCGGCAGTAATCCATAATATAACGTATCGTGGTTCAGATCCTGATGCAATTAGGTTGATCGGTGGTGTATCTTTTTTTGCTTTGATTTATATCTGTTTTATTATGGTCAATTTTCTATTAGAAGAGAGTGACAAACCAAAGGATGAGCAAGACAAATTAAAGCAAAATGGAGTGCGTTCTAGCAAAAAAAACAAGCCAGTGAACGAGAAATTCAAAAAATACGAAATATACACTTCTAAGAATTTTAAAAAGAAAAAATGAAGTCGCTTGACTGCGTTTTTTTGTGCCTAGATTTTGAGTAATTCACTCAATACCAAATCGACAGCAATGCTATATACACATCATAATAAACAGCATTAGACTAAAGAGCGATTTAACTTTATGAAAAAATTAGGGAAGTAAGCAGGTAGAATGTTATTAAACTGGAAACGAGTTAAGTCAATTATTGAAAATAAGACCCATTCCTTTCACCAAAATAAAACTCAAAATTCAAGCAAAAATCAGTCATAACAATCGCCGATTTTATTGAAATTTTTTCATGTGGAAATTCGTTTATTTTGAAATTGTTAGCATTTAAAGGGCTATTTAATGGTATCTATTTTACCCTACTAATAAAATCTGAATTCAAGGTAATCACTTTAAAGACTTTCTAGATAAGGCTTTAGAATGGTACGCCCGGGTGGACTCGAACCACTGACCCCCACCATGTCAAGGTGATGCTCTAACCAACTGAGCTACGGGCGTATATTTGAAACACGCAAATATTAACTGGCAAATTGCTTTGTATCAAGTAAAAAAATAAAAAATAGCTGTTTTTTTAAGCTGTTGAACAATATTGACTATATAATAAACATTATTTACTTTGAAATTGAAAAAAACTTTGTATTACCATTTATGAAGCCTTTTATTAGTATTTTTTTATTTTTGCGAACAATTGTAAATTTATGAAAATTCTGGGTGGTTTGTTTAAATTAATTTAGCTATACTCGCTTCTTTACGTAGGTGTTACATGTTTAGGATTGTATGTCGATAAAAGATCAGATTGAAGATGTGTTGCAAAATGTATTTGGTTATAAATCATTTAGAAACCAACAAAGGGAAATTATTGAATCTATTATCGATGGACGTGATACTTTAACAATTATACCAACTGGCGGGGGAAAATCTTTATGTTATCAAATTCCCGCAGTTTTGTTATCAGGAACAGCAATAGTTATTTCCCCATTAATTTCCTTGATGAAAGATCAGGTTGATCAATTATCAGCCAACGGTATTGCTGCTGCATATCTTAATGCATCACAATCACAAACCGAACAACAAGAAGTACTAGCTAAATATTTAAATCATTCAATAAAGCTATTATATGTTTCACCAGAAAGGTTGGCTGTATACTCTTTTTCAACATTAATAGATGAACATCCACCTTCATTAATCGCCATTGATGAAGCGCATTGTATTTCACAATGGGGACATGATTTTAGACCAGATTATCGTCAATTAGGTCAGCTTTCATCTCGTTTTCCAAAAGTGCCAATTGTTGCATTGACGGCAACCGCCGACAAAATGACTCAAGCTGATATTATTCATCAACTTAATTTGATCGATCCGTTAGTTATAGTAAGAAGCTTTGATCGACCTAATATTCGTTATACGGTGGTTGAAAAATTTAATCAAACCGAACAAATTGTCTCGTTTATTGAAACACAAAATGGTAATAGTGGAATCATTTATTGTTCAAGCCGTTCTAAAGTCGAAGATATGACCACAAGACTTGCTGCCCGCGGTTTTTCAGTTGCAGCGTATCATGCTGGGTTGACGAATAATGAACGCCAACAAGCCCAAGAATCCTTTTTAAAAGATGATGTTCAAATTATTGTTGCCACCGTTGCATTTGGAATGGGAATCAATAAACCCAACGTGAGGTTCGTTATTCATGCAGATTGCCCTAGAACTATCGAAGCGTATTATCAAGAAACGGGGCGAGCAGGACGAGATGGTGTGCCGGCTGAAGCGGTACTATTGTTTAATAAAAAAGACTTAGATTGGTATTATCGACAAATTAACGAAAAAATGGATGGTCAACATAAAGACGTTGAACAACATAAAATAAATGCCATGGAAGCATTTGCACAAAGTTTGACTTGTCGCCGAATTGTGTTGCTTAATTATTTTGGTGAGGATCGAACAGAGCCTTGTAATAACTGCGATGTTTGTTTATATCCACCTGAACATTATGATGGTTTAGTTGATGCACAAAAAGTTTTATCTTGCACTTACCGTATTGGGCAACATTACGGTGCTCAATATATTATTGATGTTTTACGTGGATCTGGGCGTTCCCAAATTAAAGAAAGTGGTCATGATAAATTATCAGTTTATGGAATTGGCAAGCAGCATTCATCAGCTTATTGGCACAGCGTTATTAGGCAGCTCATTTATTTGGGATATTTATGCCAAAACATATCAACTTATACAACACTACAGTTAACGCAAAAAGCGCGTTCAATACTTAGAGGCGAAATACCGCTATCTTTGGCTAAACCTCGTTTAGAAATCGTTAAGAAAAGCCGTATAAATCGATATGCTAGAGCAATTAATTTAACAACAATTTTATCTTACGAAGAACGAATTTTATTTGGTAACCTTAAGCGATTGCGAAAAAATATTGCTGACGCAGAGGATATCCCTCCATATATTGTTTTTAGTGATGCGACATTGCTTGAAATGGTTCAAACCACACCAGCAAGTAAAAAACAGCTAATTAATATTACTGGTGTAGGTAAAATCAAATTGGAAAAATATGGTAATTTGTTCTTAGATGAAATAAAGGAATTTATGATAAAAAACATGTAATAATTTTTTATCAATTACATATAATAACCATCTTTAGAGAATTTTGATTTATTTGACCCTATAAATAATTTTATGTATTTGCTTATTTTTTAGCGTATTGTAGTGCATAAAAATAAGTAAATGAAAATGAAAACCAAAAGATTAAAATAGTTAGTAACTAAGTTAGCTAACAAGATACTCCCCCAATTGACTTGGATGAGTGAATATCTTTTCAAATAAATTGACCATCGAAACGGCTCTTAAAGCAAAATGGCTGAGTATTTCGGTCATAACAAATATCACAGCGAAGCAACAATCAGCGCAATGATTATAGCAAAAAGCGGTGATGAGTAGTCATAGCGAGCTAGAGCTACCTTATACTATTCTCACCGCAAATTACATTATCTTTGTGTATTATATTCAATATATGGTCATGTTTAATACATTGTGTAAAAAAGATTCAGGAATCTATACCATTTCACCGTAAAGATGATTTATTACATAACATCCAATTGCGAGTAATAATAAAAATGTCAATAATTGGTTTTCCACATGCTAATTGAATAGCGAATTACAGAGGCAAGGTCGGTTATTTACAACAAGCTATCTAGTTAAATTTTATCAGATTGAAGAGCAATGCTTTATTCTATGATTGGATAACTGACTGGAAAAATAAATGGTGGGTTGTGAGGGGATCGAACCCGCGACCAATTGATTAAGAGTCAACTGCTCTACCGACTGAGCTAACAACCCACAAGAATTTATATAGGTATTCTATATAAATTTAACCAACATTGCAAATTACTAATCAATTTTATTTATTAACAATTTGAGATAAATCTCAAAAATATCAAATTTAATATGATAAGATGATTAAAACAATATAATTACTCTATTGAACTTTAATTTCTCATTGGTTAATAGTTACTACCCTTAGCAATTAAAATTTAATACAGCTTTTATGAAAATAATTTAGATTGTTATTGTTTTTAGTGCTTCAACAAGATTTTATGTCATAAATTATAAATAAGGAGGCAAAGAATGAAAATATCATCGGTAGCTATGGTGATTTCAATGGGGTTAGCAAGTTCAACTGCTTATGCACATACTGCAAATGAAATTATTATCCGAGGTGGACCTGTTTATGTTCACCCTCAAGATAAAAGTGATCATGTCAAAGTAGGCGGAGCAAAAACTGATCTAAAAGCAAAAGCGGATAACGACACTCAGCTTGGATTAAACTTTCAATATATGGTTACAGATAATATCGGTGTTGAATTATTAGCTGCAACCCCATTTAGCCACCAAGTTAAATTAGGAGGGGGAAATTCAACAGGGCTTTCTGGCGCTCATCTTGGTAAAATCAAACATTTGCCACCTACATTAAGCGCTGTTTGGTATCCACTTGATTCACAATATGAGTTACAACCCTATGTTGGATTAGGCATAAATTACACGTTCTTTTTTGATGAAAAACTTAGTAGAGAAGCTAAAAATGCAGGATTTCATGGTTTAGATCTTGATAGTTCTTGGGGATGGGCTGCACAAGTCGGTACAGATTATACCTTTAATAATAATTGGCTTATTAATGCTCAGATCCGTTATATTGATATTGAAACTAAAGCAACTACTCATTTAGGCAATACTAAAGTTACAGCTAATTATAAACTTGATCCATGGGTTGCAATGATTGGTGTGGGCTATAAATTTTAATTTAATAACGCATAAAAAACCTCTCATCTGAGAGGTTTTTAATTACAAAGATTAGAGATTTTTTATTGCAGCATACTGCTCTTGCAGTTTTGCTTTATCATCAATATAACCTTGTTGTTTTTCTTTCTCTTTGGCAACAACTGCTGCGGGAGCCTTGTCAACAAAGCTTGCATTAGATAATTTATTAGTAATGCGAGTAATTTCACCTTCAATGCGAGCAATTTCTTTCTCTAAACGAGCAAGTTCATCTTCTTTATTAATTAATCCCGCCATCGGCATTAATAATTCTGCACCATCTACTAATTTTGTTACCGATAATGGTCCACTTTCACCTTCATCTAATAATACTATTTCAGATAATCTAGCGAGTGATTCAATAAAGCTAATATTATCGCTAATGATTCGGTGCACCGTTGGTGTTGCTTTGCGAATTAATAATTGCAAAGGTTTGCTTGGTGCAATATTCATTTCAGCACGAATGTTACGAACCGCAATAACAACATCTTTAATCCAATTGATATCGGCAACAGCTTCATTATTTAAATGCTGTTTATCACAAGCAGGCATTGGCTGTAACATGATAGTATCAGCTTTGATTTTCATTAATCCTTTTACATTTTGCCAAATTTCTTCAGTAATAAATGGAATAATAGGATGAGCAAGACGCAGCAAAGCCTCTAAAACAGTAACTAAGGTGTGACGAGCCGCGCGTTGCTGTGAAGATTCACCATGGGCTAAAATAGATTTTGTTAGCTCTAAATACCAGTCACAGAATTGGTTCCACGTGAACTCATATAGAATGTTAGCAGCTAAATCGAAACGATAAGTATCAAAAGCTTCACAATAAGCCTTAACTGTTTGATTAAATTCAGCCAAAATCCATTTATCCGCTAGAGAGTAGTCAAAATCGCCACCATTAAATCCACAATCATGCCCTTCTGTATTCATCAATACATAACGGCTAGCATTCCAAAGCTTGTTACAGAAGTTGCGATAACCTTCCAAGCGTTTTAGATCCCAATTGATATCTCGTCCTGTTGAAGCTAATGCGGCTAAAGTAAAACGTAGTGCATCCGTGCCGTGAGCTTCTATACCATTAGGAAATTGTTTTTGAGTGCGTTTAGCGATTTTTTCCGCTAATTGAGGTTGCATCATGTTGCCAGTACGCTTTTCTAATAGTTCTGGTAGTGAGATGCCATCAATCATATCTAAAGGATCGATAACATTTCCTTTAGATTTTGACATTTTTTGCCCTTCTTCATCACGAATTAATCCAGTTACATAAACCGTTTTAAATGGAACCTGTGGCTTGCCATCTTTATCTTTAATAAAGTGCATAGTCATCATGATCATTCGCGCAACCCAAAAGAAAATAATATCAAAGCCAGTAACTAAAACATTAGTTGGGTGGAACGTGGCTAAATCATCAGTCTTATTCGGCCAGCCTAATGTTGAAAATGTCCAAAGCGCTGAAGAGAACCAAGTATCAAGCACATCTTCGTCTTGGTTAAGCTCAATATCATCAGCAAGGTTATTTTCTCGACGCACTTCCGTTTCATCTCGCCCGACATAAACATTTCCTTGTTTATCATACCAAGCGGGAATACGGTGTCCCCACCATAATTGTCGAGAAATACACCAATCTTGAATGTCATTCATCCAAGAAAAGTACATATTTTCATACTGTTTTGGCACAAATTGAATATCGCCATTTTTTACCGCTTCAATGGCAGGCTCTGCAAGCACTTTAGCACGTACATACCATTGATCGGTTAGCATAGGCTCAATAACAACACCACCACGATCGCCATATGGAACGGTTAAATCATGTGGCTCAATTTTGTCTAAAATACCCTGTGATTCACATTCTGCCACAATCGCTTTACGTGCGGCAAAGCGCTCTAAGTTTTGGAACTGAGCTGGAATTGTTGTTTCATATGCTTCGCTTGGCTCGCCATTAGTATCAAATACTTGAGCTTGCTCACCAATATGACCATCAAAAGTTAAGATATTTATCATTGGTAATTTGTGGCGTCGCCCTACTTCATAGTCATTAAAGTCATGAGCTGGCGTGATTTTTACGCAACCAGTACCTTTAGTCATATCGGCATGCTCATCTCCAATAATCGGTATACGACGATTAACAAATGGTAATACAACAAATTTACCAATCAGATCCTTATAACGCGGATCTTCAGGATTAACAGCAACACCGGTGTCCCCCAATAAAGTTTCAGGACGGGTTGTAGCAACAACTAAATAATCTTTACCTTCAGCTGTTTTTACGCCATCAGCTAATGGATAACGTAGATGCCACATTGAACCTTTAACCTCACGATTTTCAACTTCAAGATCTGAGATTGCTGTACGCAATTTGGGATCCCAATTGACTAAACGTTTACCGCGGTAGATTAAATTTTCTTGGTATAATTGGACAAAGACTTCTTTAACTGCATTTGACAAACCTTCATCCATTGTGAATCGTTCACGATCCCAATCAACCGAATCGCCCAAACGTCGCATCTGCTTGGTAATGCTTCCTCCAGACTCTGCTTTCCATTGCCAAATTTTTTCGATAAATGCATCACGCCCATAATCATGCCGCGTTTTATTCTCTTCAGCGGCAATTTTCCGCTCAACCACCATTTGCGTTGCAATACCAGCATGATCAGTACCCGATTGCCACAAAGTGTTATTGCCTTGCATACGATGATAGCGAATTAAAGCATCCATAATAGTTTGTTGAAACGCATGCCCCATATGTAAACTACCCGTTACATTTGGCGGTGGAATAGCAATACAATAACTTGGTTGAGACTTGTCACCATTGGGTTTGAAATAACCGCTTTCTTCCCAATGTTTATAAATAGGTTGTTCAATTTCGTGTGGATTATAAGTTGTATTTTTCATAATAAATGCACAAATCCTGATTTAAAGCATAAAATGGTTGCTATTCTACAGTAAAATAGCCAAACAATAAATTGGCATAACAATAAACTCACGGATTTAATCTGCTTTTTAAGAATTTTTAACAGAGAATGAATTACAAAAAAATACCGCTGACTATTAAGCGGTATTTTCATAATTGTCATTCATAATTTTGTCTACAATTATTGCTGTTGGTAAATAAAATTATCAATTAATCGTGTTTTACCAATATAAACCGCCAAGGCACATAAACTATCTTTGGCAAGCATATTAATCGATGCTAATGATGCTAGATCGACAAATTCAATATAGTCAATTTTAGCCAAAGGTTGGTTGGAAATAACATCATCCATTGCTTTCTTAATAACTGTTACTGACTTTTCGCCCTGCTTTATCATTTTTTTAGCGCATTCAATTGCTTGATAAAGACAAACAGCAGCCTTACGTTCATTTTCAGATAAATAGCTATTACGTGAGCTTTTAGCCAAACCATCTGCTTCGCGCACAATCGGGCAACCGATAATATCAATATCGAAATTTAGATCACTGACCATCCGTTTAATGACAGCTAATTGTTGTGCATCTTTCTGCCCAAAATAGGCGCGATCGGGTTGAGTAATATTAAATAATTTGGTAACAACCGTACATACACCTTTAAAATGTCCTGGGCGCCTTTTTCCACATAACGCATCTGTTAAGTTATTCACATCAACATAGCTACTAAAATTAGGCATATACATTTCACTTGCCGTTGGATGAAAAATCAAATCAACGCCCATTTGCTCACAAGCTATTTTATCTCGTTCTAAATCGCGTGGGTAACTATCTAGATCTTCTGACGGACCAAATTGTATAGGGTTAACAAATACGGTCACAATTACTTTTTGGTTATCTTTTTTAGCCGCAGCCATTAAACTTTGATGACCTTCGTGCAAAAATCCCATTGTTGGAACAAGACCAATACTATAACCTGCTTGTCGCCAAATTTTAACTTGTTCTCGCACTTGTTTTATTGTCGTTACAACATTCATTTGTATTAACCCTTTTTGTTAACAGTAAATTCAAGTTTAAGTTTTTCTATAATGTCGTTATCAATGGCGAACTCATGAATTGCCTCTGGGAACTGTTGTTTATTGACTTCTTGACAATACTGTTTAAAAGCTTGTTTCATTTGATCGCCGATTGACCCAAAAGATTTTACAAATTTTGATGATATGCCATCATACATGGATAACATATCTTGATAAACAAGCACTTGCCCATCACAATTCACACCAGCACCAATACCAATGGTAGGTATGCTTACTAACTCTGAGATAATTTTTGCTAAATCAGCCGGCACACACTCTAATAAAATGGCTACAGCGCCGGCTTGCTCAACCGCTAATGCATCAAGAACAATATTTTTAGCCTCTTGATAATCCTTGCCTTGAACTTTATATCCCCCTAAAGCAAGCACGGATTGAGGCATTAATCCTATATGTGCAAAAACAGGAATCGAAGCTTGCGTAATCATTTTGATATGCTCACAAAATGCTTGCCCGCCTTCAAGCTTAACCGCTTGCGCTTGACCTTCTTTAATCAAACGACCCGCATTTAAAACAGCATCGTAAACCGAGGTGTGGTAAGACATAAAAGGTAAATCTGTAACAACAAATGCGGATTTTGCTGCTCTTGCGACCGCTTTTGAGTGGTGGATCATATCATCCATCGTAACCGATACGGTGCTATCGTAGCCAAGCATAACCATACCTAAAGAATCACCAACTAATAAACAATCCACGCCACTTTCGTCCATCAATTTGGCTGTCGTATAATCATACGCCGTCAACATGGTAATTTTCTGACGATTTTGTTTACGCTTTTGTAAAGTAACAATAGTATTTTTCAAGATAACAACTCCAATTCTAATTGTCGATAATCCTTATTTGGATGCTTTGTTCGACTCATTCTAAGTAAAATAGCGGATAATTGTTGATAAATAGACTTATATTCGGTTGGCAAAGCATTTAAATGTTGTTTAATTGTTTCAACATCTCCTCGCTCAACAGGCCCAGTTAAGGCTCCAATACCCCCCACACGGCAAACCGCATTAGCATTATCTAGAAATAAAGCGTGCCAAGCCTGTTCAGTAAATTCTTTGTCTAATCCACTTTGAGCCAGTAAGCTAGTCCCAACTTGTGCTAAAGCAATAACCTGATTACTTAACATAACACAAGCGGCATGATAAAGATGCTTTTTCTTGGCTGAAAGGATCGCGATAGGATTTTTTAATAGGCTTAAACGCTTTTGTAGCTGAAAAATCACGTTGTTATTAGCTTCTAACGTAAAAAAAACTTTCGGCATGGCATGATAACAATCAAACCGATCATATATGGCATACAAGGGGTGTAAAGAAAAAGCAAAAGGATGAACAGATTGATTATTGATAAAGATATGCGATGTAAGCAAACCACTACAGTGACCAATCCATTTATTAGTAATAGGCAACAGACAAAGATCTTGCCAAACATTAGTTATTTGGTCATCGGGCACTGTGAGCAATAAGCAATTACAGTCATTAACTAAATCAACTAAAGTTGAATATGCTTGGCTTTGCGTAAAATCGCTCGCCTCTTGTGTGTGAGCATAGGTTCGACTATAAAATCCCGCTACCTTTATGCCACATAAAGTAAAATGCTTTGCTAGTGTACATCCTACTTTACCTGCACCAATAAAACCAATAATCATTATCACTATAAATTGTTTAATAATTATCGCATTATAGCCCAATCGGTTTGATATTCAATCAATTTAACTATTGATAACAAATAAAATTGGTTGCAGTATTCTTAATATCAAGTAGAGACAAAACCACAAAAAAACAGAAATTTATTTGCAATTTAAGTACAGAAAAACAAGTCCTCCGATAAAAAAGATATTTAATCATATTACGATGTTTATATGCAAATATTTAACATTACAAAAAACTACTAAGCGCCTTATTTTTAGGTATAATAATTGTATAGAGATAGTTACTGTTTTTTGTATATAGTGGATACGAGGGCTAAAATAACTGATCATACTCAGTTGGCTATTGTTAAGAACCCCTCATACCACCATAAGCATCTTCCATTTCAAGTATTAATAGCTATCTATTTTACCTTTTATTCATAATTAATGATGTAAAAACAAAACACCGAAAAATATTAATTATATCTATTAACTTTAGATCATTATCTTCTTAACTTAACAATCATAGGCACTTATATGAATTCATATTTATTACTATTTTTTGCAATTATTTGTGAAGTAATAGCTACATCTTCATTGAAACTATCAAATGGCTTCACTAATTTGATGTTCTCAATTATTACTATTATTGGCTATAGTGCATCGTTTTATCTTCTTTCATTAGCATTAAAAACCATTCCTGTTGGTATTGCCTATGCGATTTGGTCTGGAATCGGCATTGTATTAATCAGTTTAATTGCGTGGATCTTTCTAAAACAAACCTTAGATTTAGCAGCACTAATAGGCATGGGATTTATCATGTTTGGTGTAGTGATTATTAATTTATTCTCGAAAGTTGCGGGACATTAACATCTAAATATGATGATTTTTTATTAAAAATAGCATTAGCTTAAACAAAATATTGAAGTATTTTATTCAGCTAATGCTATAAATTGCGTTATTAATCGTTTTTTAAAACGCTTTTATAATCAAAAGTCGTTTTAAATAAACCTAAAATACAATTCACAGTTTTAGCAAGATTATTAATTTAGGCATAAATTACAAAATATTTTGTAATTGGATATACAAATAATGAATAAACCAGCAATGCTTCTATTATGCTTGAATTATACGTATATAAAATGATCTTAAACGATTACCCAACATTATTAGCCATTTGACACATTATGGCATATTATCATTATGTAAAAAATATTTACATTTAATTTATCACCCATTTAATTTGCAAGTAAACGGCAATAGTGAGTTAACAAAGATATCGACTAAAATTAAGTTAGATCAGGTCCTAAAAAGCCCAATTGAAGTTTGATAATTTTTATCGTTTTATTCATTTTTAACTCTATTCTTAGATTATAAAATATCTTAATTATAAAAACTTAGATGTCAAATTAAGTTGAAATAATTAAAAACGGTACTTTAATCATCGGCGGATTAAATCATCGCCATAACCAACCCATTTATAAGTAGTTAAAGCTTCAAGCCCCATTGGTCCTCGTGCATGTAATTTCTGTGTGCTGACAGCCACTTCAGCGCCTAAGCCAAACTGTCCACCATCGGTAAAACGTGTTGAAGCATTGACATAAACTGCTGCCGCATCAACCAAATTAGTGAATTGCTGTGCATTAGATAAATTACGGGTTAAAATGGCCTCGGAATGACCGCTACCATATTCACGAATATGTTCTACGGCGAGTTCAAGTGAGTCAACAATGACTACATTTAAATCTTTTGATAGCCATTCTTGGCGTAAGTGCTGATCTTCAACAGCAAAAACATTTGCAACACAAGATTTTAATATTTCATAAGAATTTGGATCAGCATGCAACACAACATCATTATCAGCCATAATTTGACTGAATTTAGGTAAGAATTTATCTGCAATGTTTCGATGAACAAGAAGCGTTTCAAGCGTATTACACGTACTTGGTCGTTGAGTTTTAGCATTTACGATAATAGAAAGGGCTTTATCATAGTCAGCGCTCTCATCAACAAAAATATGGCAGACACCAATACCACCAGTAATAACAGGAATTGTTGAATGTTCACGGCATAATTTATGTAAGGCAGCGCCTCCACGTGGAATGATCATATCAACATATTGGTCGAGTTTAAGTAATTCAGTAATGTATTTGCGATCAGGATTATCAATACATTGTATTGCTGCTTTAGGTAATCCCGCTTGATCTAATGCCTGCTGAATGATAGAAATAGTCACAGCATTTGTGTGCATGGTCTCTTTTCCACCTCGCAATATTGCTGCATTACCCGTTTTTAAGCAAAGCGTAGCAATATCAATGGTGACGTTTGGCCGAGCCTCATAAATAACGCCAATCACCCCTAAAGGCACTCGGCGACGTTGTAGCTTTAAACCACTATCTAAGGTTGCACCATCAATAATTTGGCCAATGGGATCGGTTAATGAAACCACTTTGCGAACATCATTAGCAATAGCCATTAACCGCTCAGGGGTTAATAATAATCGATCAATAATAGCCGCGCTCAGTTCCTGTGTTTTTGCTATTTCAATATCACGCTCATTTGCAAGTAAAATAGCTGTGCAGTGCTGTTCTAATAAATCAGCAATCATCGTCAATACTTTATTTTTGATTGTTATTGGACATTGGGCTAATTGGTATGATGCCAGTTTTGCAGCTTTACCCATTTGTTGTAACATTGTTATCACCATTAAGTTATATTATTGTTTGCATCACTTCATTTTTTAAATGATTGTATTTTATTAGCTATATCATTCTAATCTATAAAAATTTATTTACGAGCAGTATTTTTTAGCCTATCTAAATTATAGGTTTAATTTCTTAAATAAAACACGGGCATAGCTGTTAATATAATATTGAAATAAACCACAGTTATAAAAGCAAACATTTTCACCTCAAAAAGTTGTTCAGAAAACCAATTGATTTTATTAAAGTTTTTATTTCAATTTATTTATACTAAATCAACATGTTATAAATGATAAAGTCGCCTACATTGAGACATATGAAAGTTTATATTTAATACCCCCCTTTCTTTAATTAAATTTTGCCAGAAAAATCACTAAATTTATTGTAATTAACATTGAATTCCGATTTTTGGAAAAATATTCAAACACAATGGTGATATGATGGCTTACTTGATTAAATTTGGGTATTCCTAATGGAAAAATATACAACAGAGGTATTTAGGCAAGCTCGTATAAGCAGAGATCCTCGGTTTGATGGCAAAGTATTTATTGCTGTTAAAACAACAAAAATATTTTGTCGAACAATTTGTCCTGCAAAACTACCACTGGAAAAAAATGTTACCTACTACTTATCCAAAGAAGAAGCCCTTAGCGCAGGTTATCGCCCGTGTTTTCGTTGTAAACCCGAATTCTCGCCAATTTTAACGAGCTTTCTCGTTACTCTATATTTACGCAACAAGCTATAAAGTTGATCCAATCAGGAGAAATGCTGACATCTAGTGTAGAAGATATTGCATCAGCCTTATTTACTTCCAGTAGAAATCTAAATAAAGCGTTTACAAAAAACTTAGGAATACCTTTAAAACAGTTTCAAGATATGACAAAAGCATTATTTGCGAAAAAACTGTTATACTCATCAAATTTAAGTATTGTTGAAATATCAGAAGCGTGTGGATATAGTTGCGTTAGTGGCCTTTATAACCTGATTAATCGATTTTTGAAAGTTCCAGTTCGAAAATTACTTAGTAAAACTAAGGATGGAGCGAAACTAACAATTGATTTAAAAATACCTTATATAAATTTTTACAATTGGGATTTTTTTCTCACATTTCAATCAAAAAGGCTTATTAGCAACATCGAAAGTATCGAAGGTAGAGTCTATCGACGCACAATAGAAATTGAAAATATCAAAGGCTACTTTGAAATCAAGTGCGAAGATCGTGTTTTTATTATAACTTTATCTAGGTCATTTCTACCCAAAATGGCAGAAGTCTTAAGAAAAATTTCAGCCATGTTTGATTTGAATTCAAATATTAATTTTATTGAAGATCGGCTTAAAAATTTATATCCATCTATAATAAAAAATAAAGGGTTGCATATTCCTGGTGTTCTTTCGCCATATGAAGCAGGAATTCGAGCTATATGTGGTCAACAAGTCTCTGTTTCCGCGGCGACCAATTTACTAAATCAATTTGTTTCTATTTTTCACAAAAAAGATGAACAAGCAAATCATTACTTTCCCTGCCCAAAAGAAATTACAGCGTCTGGGTTAGACAGAATGAAAACAACTCAATCCAAAAAAAATACATTATTTGCATTTTCTCAGTGGTGCTGCAATTACGATATAAATTCACATATCGATAGTTTGAGCCAAGTAAAAGGTATTGGTCCGTGGACTATCAATTATATAAAGTTAAGAGGAATGAATGCTTCAGATATTTGGATGGAAACAGATTTAGGTATAAAAAAAGCGCTCGATAAATATGAGCTTCGAAATAGTGATAGTGCTGCACCGTGGAGAAGCTATTTGAGTATTCATTTATGGAACAATTTGTGATGTATTTTGATCAACTTACATGCCCAGAATCATTTCCTTGGCATTTTGCAAATATAGTTGCTACAAATGAACATATCATTGAAGTAATGTTTTCTAACACAGCATCAGAAATTAATAAAAACAAAATCACTGAATTATGTAAACAGCAATTAATACTCTATTTTTCTAAAAAACTAACCACTTTTTGTCTTCCTTTCATATCTCAGGGAACACGCTTTTCGTCCACTGTCTACGATGAATTACTCAAAATTCCTTTTGGTGTAAATACCCCAAACTTAGTACACTATTAACGTAGAAAATTAAGCAGCCTGTTTTAACGTTTTATATTCGAGCGGTGTCATGTTATTTAGTGCCTCATGCGGTCTTTCGGTGTTATAAATCGTTAGCCATTCTTCGGTTACCTTTCTTGCTTGTTCTAGATTATTAAATAGATATAAATCAAGTACCTCAGTGCGATAGGTACGATTAAATCGTTCAATATAGCCATTTTGATATGGGCTACTGGGCTGGATATAATCAATGGTTATATCATGTGATTTAGCCCAGTTTATAAAGGCTTTCCCTGTAAATTCTGGCCCATTATCGACCCGCATTTTTAATGGATACCCATGATATTCGGCCAGTTTATCTAAGTAACGGGTAATCCTTCCTGCGGGTAAGCTTACTGCAATATCAATCCCTAACGCCTCACGATTAAAGTCATCGATGACATTGAATGTCCTAAAGCGACGTTGATTACGACTACTGTCACTCATAAAATCCATTGACCAACATTCACCTTGTTTATTGGGGACTAATAACCTTTCTAGGCATCGTGGAGGAATGCGTTTTTTACGCTTTACCCTGAGATTAAGCTTTAATTCACAATACACCCGATATACCCGTTTATGATCCCATTGATAGCCGAGCTTTCTGATACGATTAAAACATTTAGGAAAGCCCCAGCGTAAATGCCGGTCTGTGACAGTATTCAACACCGAAATAATCACGGAATCATCCTGAAACTTAGGTTGGTAATAGTAAGCACAACGGCTTAAACCAACAATGGCACAACTCATCGTAATAGTGACTGAATGATTTTTTTGTAGTTGCTGTGCCCACGTTTTACGTGCCTTGGTGGGCACTAAAACTTTTTTATGATTTCTTCCTGAAGCTGTGATTTTAAGCTCAGTGTTGAATTACCCATGCCCTATTTACGGCACAACTCTTTAACAGGAATACCTGCCTCTGCTTCTTTTAAAATAGCTACGATTTGATGTTCAGTTTTTTTCATAATTGAATCCTCTTTTACTTTTATCATAGAGAATTTTCTACTTTTTAGCTGTACTATTTTAGGGGATAATTACATAAAATCATTATACAAATGTTTCATTAGGCCGTTTTTAAGAAAAAGCTAGATATTAGCTTAGAGGAATTACAAAAAGATCTGGACGAATGGTTAGATTATTACAATAATAATCGAACTTATTAAGGAGAAACACGTCAAGTAATAGCACTTGTTTAAACATTACTTGATAACAATTCAGACTAGCTAATACCCTACTGAAACCATTATCAGTAGGGGTTATTGTAAAATCTGGTCTTGACTACTACAAAAAATTGGGATTAGCCATGGCATTCAATGAAGATACACGCGTAAAAATACCAACCATTATGCATTTGGTTCGTTTGGGGTATCATTATTTATCGCTCAAAACACAACAATGGGATATTAACACAAATATTTTCCCTGAGTTATTCCGTCAAGCGGTTACAAAAATCAACCCTCATTTAGAGCAAGATGATGTTGGACGATTGTTGGAGGAAGTAAAGCTAAGCTTAGACAATGAGGATTTAGGTAAAGCCTTTTATGAGAAATTAACTGCTCGCTCAGGTACAAAACTCATTGATTTTGAGCATTTTAATAACAATAGCTTTCACGTAGTAACAGAGCTAACCTATAAAAATGGTGATGAAGAGTTTAGACCTGATATAACATTATTAATTAATGGTATGCCGTTAGTCTTTATTGAGGTGAAAAAACCCAATAATCCTGAAGGAATATTAGCCGAACGTGATCGAATCAACAAGCGCTTCCAAAATAAAAAATTTAAGCGATTTGTGAATATAACCCAGTTTATGATCTTTTCTAATAACATGGAGTATGAAGATGGCGCCGTTCAACCACTACAAGGCGCATTTTATGCCAGTGCTTCTTATGGTGAGCCTATTTTCAACTACTTTAGAGAAGAACAAACACTAATTTTACCTGAGCTTTCTAAGCCACTTGATGAACAAAAAGTGCTAGAAATTCTCAAAGATAATAACAAGGAAACTCTGCGAAGCAGTGAGGAGTTTAAGCTCAATAAAAATGAGCTTAGACCAACGAACCGTATTTGTACCTCATTATTAAGTAAAGACAGATTAGCTTTTATTTTACGCTATGCGCTTACTTATGTGGCAGAAACACAAGGGCTTGAAAAGCACATAATGCGTTATCCGCAAATTTTTTCAACAAAAGCGATTGAATATAAGCTTAATGAAGGGATTAAAAAAGGCATTATCTGGCATACTCAAGGCAGTGGTAAAACCGCGCTAGCCTACTATAACGTTCGGTTTTTAACCGATTATTTTCAGCAAAAGCAGATTATTCCTAAATTTTATTTTATTGTGGATCGAATCGATCTGCTCACTCAAGCACAGCGCGAATTTACTTGCCGAGGCTTAACAGTTTATACCATCGATTCGCGCGAGGCATTTAGTCAAGATATTAAAGCTACTAAAGCGATTCATAATAATACCGGTAAACCTGAAATAACAGTGGTCAATATTCAAAAATTTAAAGATGATCCCGATGTTGTTTCAACAAGTGATTACGATGTCAGTATCCAACGGGTGTATTTTTTAGATGAAGTACACCGCAGTTATAACCCCAAAGGTAGCTTTTTAGCCAATCTAGAGCAATCTGATCGCAATGCGATTAAAATCGGTTTAACAGGTACGCCATTATTGGGTACAGACTATAACTCGCGCCAATTATTTGGCGATTATATTCATAAATACTATTATAACGCCTCTATTGCCGATGGTTACACCTTAAGATTGATTCGTGAAGAAATCGCCACTCACTACAAAATGGCCTTACAAAAAGCCTTAGAGGAAGCAGAAATTCAACAAGGGGATGTGGATAAAAAATTTATTTATGCCCACCCTAGCTTTGTCGATCCTATGCTGGATTATATTATTGCTGACTTTCAAAAAAGCAGAGGCGCTCTCGCTGAGTCTACCATCGGTGCAATGGTCATCTGCGACAGTGCGGAACAAGCCAAGCAACTCTTTAAGCTATTTAATGATCGTTACCCAAAAAACAACCAGCAAATTAACCAAGTAGCGGCCAATGATAACGAACTAACTCAATTGAAAGTGGCGGAACCAATCACAAACTACGCTGTCAAACGTAAGCAAGATAACGAAGTTAAAACAGCCGCGTTAATTTTGCACGACGTAGGCACAAAACAACAGCGTAAAGACTGGGTTGAAGACTTTAAAGCCGGCAAAATAGATCTACTCTTTGTATTTAACATGCTATTAACAGGTTTTGATGCCAGACGATTAAAAAAACTCTATTTAGGTCGTGTAATACGTACCCACAACCTCCTGCAAGCCCTAACGCGAGTAAATCGGCCTTATAAAGATTTTCGTTATGGCTATGTAGTTGATTTTGCCGATATTCGCAAAGAGTTTGATGATACCAATAAAGCCTATTTCAAAGAGCTACAAGACGAGCTGGGTGATGAAATAGAAAGTTATTCACAACTGTTTAAATCGCAAGAAGAAATCCAGCAAGAAATTGAACAGATTAAAGATACGCTATTTAAATACGATATCACCAATGCTGAAATTTTTTCACAGCAAATTAATGAAATAGACGATCGTGAAACAATTTTAGTTCTTAAAAAAGCCTTAGCTAATGCCAAGAGCCTACACAACCTTATTCGCCTACAAGGGGAATCTAGCTTCTTAGATCAACTCGATTTTAATAAACTAAATCTGCTTTATCGTGAGGCGACTAATCGGCTTAATCTGCTCAACTTAAAAGAGAACCTAGAAAAAGGCACAGAGACCACCAATATTTTAAATATTGCCTTAGAAGATATTCTCTTTGAATTTATTAAAGTGGGGGAAGAAGAACTGCAACTGGCAGATGATTATCAGCAAACACTCAGACGCACCCGTGAGGCGCTAAACAATAATTTTGATCAAGACGACCCAAAATTTATCACACTAAAAGAAGAGCTGGAACGGCTATTTAAGAAAAAGAACTTGAGTGCAACCACCCAAGAAGAAATGAAAACCAATACAGAAATACTCAATAAAATTTATGAGCGTGTCAAAGTATTAAATAGAGAAAATAATTTGCTTCGTCAAAAATACTCAGGTGATGTAAAATACGCTCGCATTCATAAACGCTTAACAGAAAAAAACAAAATAAGCGCCAATGAACGTAAAATTTTCGAAGCACTAAATGGTGTAAAACACGATACCGACGAGCAAGTATTACAAAACTTACAACTTCTAAACAATGAAGGGTACTTTAAACGAATTACTATGCCAACGGTTATTAAGCAATTTATGACGCAGCAACAGATTAAATTAAATCCTACTACCTCTTGTTATATTAATAAGCTGGTGGTTAAAGAATACCTTAAAGAATTTACTAACGGAGCTCCTCAGTGGTAGTTGAACTCGCCTTTCAAGAACAAACTAGAAAGTTAATTGACGATCTAAAAGCTATTTGTGCTAACTATGGCTTAGGTAACGATGGCAACGAATTTAAAATCATCACCCAAGCTTTTCTCTATAAATTTTTAAACGACCAATTTGCCTCGGCGGTAAAAAAAATACAACCTCACATAGCTAAAAGCGATAAGTGGGAAGAAGTATTGACATCAATGGAGCATGAACAGTACGAAATGCTCCTGTTGAGTTTACCCGCAGGGGTTGCGCACCTACAGCCAGTACATTTTATTGGCTATTTATTTAACAACCAAAATCAAGAAGATTTTGCTAAAACTTTTGATGACACGCTAATCGATATTGCCAGTAGCAATACCGACGTATTCTCCATTAAAACGGAAGGCGGCGCTAAGGTGGTTTTGTTTGACCGCATCAGCAACTTTATTGCCGATGACAGCAAAAAAGATGACTTTTGCCGTGCTATCATCAATAAGCTGGTAGACTTTAGCTTTGAGCATATCTTCTCAAAAGGCTTTGACTTTTACGCCACTATTTTTGAATACCTTATCAAAGACTATAACAGCAATAGTGGCGGTAAATATGCTGAATATTACACCCCCCATGCCGTCGCTCGTATTATGGCGGCAGTGCTCGTGCCTGTTGAGCAACGAGGCAAAGTAAATAATGTCAGCTGTTATGATCCTTCGGCGGGATCGGGCACTTTATTAATGAACGTCGCCCATGCTATTGGTGAAGCAAGATGCAGCATCTTTACCCAAGATATTTCACAAAAGTCATCTAATCTATTACGCTTAAACTTAATTTTGAATGGCCTCGTGCATTCTATTCCAAATGTGATACAAGGTAATACCATCTTACACCCTTACCATAAAGAAGGTGGCCACTTAAAACAATTTGACTATATTGTATCTAATCCACCTTTTAAGCTAGATTTTAGCGATTATCAAAAAGAGTTAGATACAAAAGCCAATAAAGAGCGCTTTTTTGCTGGCATTCCAAAAATCAAAGCCAAGGATAAGGACAAAATGGAAATTTACCAATTGTTCTTACAGCATATTATCACTTCCTTAAAACCCACAGGTAAAGCGGCAGTAGTAGTCCCCACCGGCTTTATTACCGCACAATCAGGCATTGATAAAAAAATCCGTGAGTATTTGGTGAATAACAAAATGCTAGCAGGCGTTGTCTCTATGCCTAGCAATATTTTTGCCACCACAGGCACCAATGTCTCTATTGTGTTTATTAATGCCACCAATAAAGATCAGGTGGTTTTGATTGATGCCTCCAATCTTGGTGAAAAAGTAAAAGACGGCAAAAACCAAAAAACCGTACTTACTCCAGCAGAAGAACAGCAAATTATCTATGCCTTTAATCAAAAACAAGCGCACGAGGATTTTTCAGTGGTGGTGAGCTATGAGGAAATTATCAATAAAAACTACTCCTTAAGTGCCGGGCAATATTTTGATGTGAAAATTGAGTACGTGGATATCACACCAGAAGAATTCGCCGCCAAAATGCAAGGCTATACTCAAAATCTAGAAGAGCTGTTTAAAGAATCTCAAGCTTTAGAAGAAGAAATTAAAAAGCAGTTGGCAGGGTTGAAATATAATGGCTAGTGTTATTTTATCTGATGTTATTGACATTATAAGTGGGGGCACTCCTAAAACGAGTGAGGCAAAATACTGGAGTGGTGGAAATATTGACTGGTTATCCATTAATGATTTTAATAACGGAAACCGATTTGTCTATAATTCCGAAAAAAAAATTACAGAGTTAGCATTAAAAGAAAGTAATACAAAGTTATTAAACAAGGGCGATGTTATTATTTCGGCAAGAGGAACTGTTGGTGTACTTGCTCAAATAGGTAAACCAATGTGTTTCAATCAATCATGTTTCGGTTTAAGGGGTAAAAAAGGGTTAATTGATAACGATTTTTTATATTATGTTTTGAAAAACTATATTCATAACCTTAAAAAGAAAAGTCAAGGATCTGTATTTGATACAATAAATATCAAATCTTTTGATTTAATGGAAATTGATATTCCCAACTATGCATCTCAATGCAGTATAGCTAGCGTATTATCAGCTTTAGATAAAAAAATCGAACTAAACAATCGCATTAATGCTGAATTAGAAGCCATGACAAAAACCTTATATGACTACTGGTTTGTGCAATTTGATTTTCCTAATGAAGAGGGCAAGCCCTATAAAAGCTCAGGCGGTAAAATGGTTTATAACACCATCCTAAAGCGTGAAATACCTGAGGGGTGGGAGGATAAAAAATTACTTTCGGTTACCACTTTAATTAGAAGAGGGATATCTCCAAAATATACAGATAAAGGTGGGGCTTGTGTTCTTAATCAAAAATGTATTAGAGATCAAAGAATCTTATTTGAAGAGGCTAGGCGATATGCAAATATATTATCAGATAATGATGAAAGGCTATTAATTATAAATGATATCGTCATCAATTCTACAGGAGTTGGAACTTTAGGAAGAGTTGCATTCGTTAAACGGCTTTTAGAGCCAAAAACAACTGTTGACTCTCATATTACAATCGTTCGTGCTAATCCTGTTAATATTTATCCAGAATATCTAATTTGGACACTATGTCGGTTTCAATATTTAATTGAGTCGGCTGCTAATGGCTCAACAGGTCAAGTTGAACTTAATAAATCATTTTTAGAAAATTTTAATTTAGCTCTCCCTGATATTCATATCCAAGCAAAATTTAAAAATTTTGTAAGCCCGCTTATAAATAAAATAGCAGTACTAGAGCAAGAAAGTGAAAACCTTATTCAATTAAGAGACTTCCTCCTCCCCATGCTAATGAACGGCCAAGTCACCGTTAAATAATAGAACTCGCTTTAGTTTGGCTAAAGCGAGCTTTTTTAAAGCCACCAATGTGAAAATTATAACGATTGACTAAACCTAATCCTTGTCTTGATAACCAACCCTCGTTGTCCTAAACGTCACTTACAGAGTGTTACGAATCATCTTGGTATGCCCTACTCTTTTTAGTGCCAAAAAGATAAGGCCATAGGTTCACTTTATTTTTAATTAACGGCTGATAATCTAAAGGCAAATGAAGTCTATTGTAATTAAACCAATCCATATAGTGATTAAATTGCAATCTAAGCTGTTCAATACTGATTTAGTGTTTAGATAAGTTATTTATTAGCATCTAAATTCTTGTGTATTCCAGTTAAAATAATCACTCATTTGCAGTTTAATATAATCAGTGATGGAATTTAAGTGATCTGATAATAACAATAGCAAATTATTAAGCATTATTTTTATATTCATAATAAATGATATCATGACTATGTTCATCAGCAGTCGTTAGCTCATTTATCGCCAAAGATAGGGGAAGTAATACAATCGCATCACCTTGTTTAACGATTGATAAGATATTATTTAACGTATCAGTTTCAATGAGTATTCGTGTTTCTTGATAAAGTTGAATAGATAATTTTCTAAGAGGGCATGAAATATCACGATTAATTAATATTGGGAAATTACCCATATTTTTAGCCTTACTACTTTTTAGCATACCAACTGCTAAATAATGCTTTTTGGCTAAAGCGTAATTTTTATTCTTTAATCTATTAAATGTAACAACAGCGTTATAATAATGACGATCTAATTCATATTCGATTGCACCCGTTGTTTTATTGACAATTTCATTTGAAAAAATGTTTCTTTTGTTATTTTAATAGTTTATCCCTTAAAGTCCATTATCATTATTTTTGATATCCCTATCATAGACTAAGACTATTCAATAATAATATCTGCCATTTATAATTATTTTAATTATTTAAATCGAGAGGTGATGCTCATGTACGCTATGCAATATAAAATCAAATTACCCGATAATTATGATATGGAGTTAATAAAAAATAGAGTTAAATTAAATGGATATAAAACAGATAAATTTGATGGCTTATTATTTAAAGCCTATTTAATATCAGAAATCAATTCTAATTTTAATGCTGTTGTTTTACTAACTATAAATTATCTAAATGGTAGTCAATTAAATATTGGAGCGGGAAACGAGGTTCGAACTCGCGACCCCGACCTTGGCAAGGTCGTGCTCTACCAACTGAGCTATTCCCGCATAAGAAGTGTTTGGTTAATGGTGCCCGGGGCGAGACTTGAACTCGCACGGCCAAAAAGGCCGAGGGATTTTAAATCCCTTGTGTCTACCGATTTCACCACCCGGGCTCAAAACTGGTTACTTAAGAGTAACTGCGTTTTGAATGCTGTGCATTCTACCCATCTAAAATTTGGCGTCAACAAAAATATTAAAATTATTGTCTAACTGCTCAATGTTTGTCATGTTTTGTGGCTTTATTGTTCTATTTGACTAAAAATCAGAAAAGTATGATTGTTTGTTTAGCGATAAAAGCTAATAGTGTAAAAAAACAAATGCAATTTAAACACTAAAAGAAGATCCACAGCCACAAGTTGTTGTTGCATTAGGATTATCAACCACAAAACGAGAGCCTTGTAATCCTTCAACATAATCAATGGTGCCACCAACTAAATATTGCAAACTCATGGGATCGATAACTAACGACACACCATTTTTTTCGATAGCTAGGTCATCTTCATTCACTTTTTCATCAAAGGTAAAACCGTATTGAAACCCACTACATCCACCACCAGTTATATATACGCGTAATTTTAGATTTGGGTTTTCTTCTTCTGTGACGAGTGATTTAACTTTATTAGCTGCCGCATCAGTAAAGTTAATCGGTAAAGCATCGCTCATATTCTTCTCCTAATATATTGATCTTTGTATTATATACTGTTGCCAAATAAAAATACAAAATAGAAAACTTCTATTAAATAAATTTTTAATAGCTAACTTGAATTTATTTTGATTTTATGAATAAATACAGCAAATTTTTATAGAGAGATTATTCCGGTTATGCTAAACACATTTAAATCAGAAAAGCTTTATCATCAAGCATTATCCGTTATGCCTGGTGGCGTGAATTCCCCTGTTCGTGCTTTTAATGGTGTGGGTGGCACCCCCTTATTTATTGAGCGAGCAAACGGCGCATACATTTATGATGTGGACGATAAGGCCTATATCGATTATGTAGGTTCTTGGGGACCAATGATCCTTGGGCATAACGATCCTGATGTTGCCAATGCGGTAATTAATGCAGTGCGTAATGGTTTAAGTTATGGAGCGCCAACCGAAATAGAAACCAAAGTTGCTAATTTAGTGACACAATTAATGCCTTCAATTGAAATGGTGCGGATGGTGAATTCAGGCACTGAAGCAACCATGAGTGCTATTCGGGTAGCACGTGGTTTTACTGGCCGAGATAAGATTATTAAGTTTGAAGGTTGTTATCATGGCCATGCTGATTATTTGTTAGTTAAAGCGGGCTCCGGTGCTCTGACTTTCGGTCATCCAACCTCTCCAGGTGTGCCTAATGATTTTGTTAAGCATACATTAGTTTGTGATTATAACAATTTAGAATCAGTCAAAAAACAATTTGAGCAATATCCCAATGATATCGCCGCTATTATCATTGAACCTGTTGCAGGTAACATGAACTGTATCCCAGCCAAAAAAGAATTTTTACATGGATTACGTGAACTTTGTGATGAATATGGCGCTTTATTAATTATTGATGAAGTGATGACAGGTTTTAGAGTCGCACTGGGTGGTGCTCAAGATTATTATGATGTTGTTCCTGATTTAACTTGTTTAGGAAAAATTATTGGTGGTGGTATGCCTGTTGGAGCATTTGGTGGTCGTGCTGATATTATGAGGCAATTAGCACCAACCGGGCCAATATACCAAGCTGGCACCCTGTCTGGTAATCCTGTTGCGATGGCAGCAGGATACACTACATTAACTAAACTAATGGAAGTTGGGATCTATCAAGAGTTAGCAGAAAAAACTGCACAGCTTGCTAACGGTTTATTGTCAGTTGCCCAAAAGCATAACGTGCCGTTAGTCGTAAATTATGCTGGTGCAATGTTTGGTTTATTTTTTACAACTGCTTCTGAAGTAAGCTGTTATCAAGATGTCATGCAATGCGATGTTGAATTATTCAAAAAATTCTATCATCATATGCTAACTGAAGGTGTTTACTTTGCACCATCAGCTTTCGAAGCGGGTTTTATGTCACTTAAGCACACAGACAAAGAGATCAATCACACCATTGATGCAGCAAGTCGTTTTTTTAGTAAATTAATTTAAAAGTATGACACTGTTTTATACACCAAGAGAACATTAAACGATTAAAATAGGTAATAATTATATGGTTAATCCACTTAAAGAAGGCGTAAAAGCACCTCAATTTTCGTTACCTGACCAAGATGGAGAGCAAATAAGCTTAAAAGATTTTAAAGGTCAACGAGTTTTAATTTATTTTTATCCTAAAGCGATGACGCCAGGTTGCACTGTGCAAGCTTGTAATTTGCGCGATTGTTCTGATGAGTTAAAAAAATACAATGTAACGGTTCTGGGTATCAGTACCGATAAGCCAGAAAAGTTATCTCGATTTGTTGAAAAGGAATTATTAAATTTTACATTGCTATCTGATGAAAATCATGAAGTTGCCCAAGCATTTGGTACTTGGGGCGAAAAAGAGTTTATGGGTAAAACCTATGATGGAATTCATCGCATTAGCTTTTTAATAGGTAAAGATGGAATAATCGAGAAAGTATTTGATAATTTTAAAACAACTAACCACCATGAAGTGGTTTTAGATTATCTTAAAAATCACAGCAAATAACTTTGATTAAAAGCAGATTAATGACTAATCTGCTTTTAGTTCACTATTGGCATTATTCAATTCATCCAGTTTTGGCCAAGCATTGATAATTGCTTTAACCAATGTTGCCAAAGGTATTGCAAAAAATATTCCCCAAAAGCCCCACAAGCCACCAAACACAATCACCGCCAAAATAATAACGAGTGGATGCAAGTTAAGCTTTTCTGAAAATAAACAAGGAACTAATAAGTTACCATCTAATGCTTGAATCAAAATATAAAAGCATAGCAAATAGCTAAATTCAGTAGTCAATCCCCATTGGAACAGCGCAATTAATACAACAGGAATACTTGAAATAATAATACCAACATAAGGCACTAACACAGATAATCCAACAAGTACAGCTAATAATAGTCCATAATCTAAACTAAAGTACCAAAAAGGAATATAAACACATACGGTCAATATAATAATATGTAAAACATTACCAACAATATAATTAGATATTTGCATATCCATTTCCGCTGCAACTCTGTTTAAAATTGTACGATTTTTAGGTAGAATTTTTGAGCAATACCCCCAAATTTTGGCTTTGTCTTTTAATAAAAAAAACATCATTATTGGCACTAATACCGCATTAATTGTAATCGAAACCAGCCCAAATAAAGACACAATAGAAAATTGTAATAACGAATTACCTGTTTGCACAACTTTGTTAGTAACACCTTGGATAATCGAATCAAATAAACCAACATCGATTAATTCAGGATAGTGCTCTGGCAATGTAGTAATGAAATTGTTAGCGAAATTTAGCATGTTCGGAATATTAGTGATTAAGCTAATACTTTGCTGCCAAATTAATGGTAATAGAATCATAAAGCCAACTAAAACAATCATTAAAAAAAACAACAATACCATCACAACAGCCAGCGTTCTTGGTATGTTTTTTTTATGCAAAAAGTTAATTGGCCTATCAAGTAAATACGACAGTACAATAGCAATCAAAACAGGCAGAAGAATTTTATTAAAAAAATAGATGATAATAAATAAGCCAACAATCACAGCCATTAACGACACAACATGCGGATCGCTAAAACGTTTTTTATACCAATCTATAAACATTTTTAACATCAAACTCTCCTTTTGCTAAATTTTGGGAATAATAAACTTAAGTTAATTATTTTTTAAAACCACCTAATATACCACGGGTGATCTGTTTACCGATTTGATTGACGACTTGCCTAGTTGTACTTTTGACTATTTTCTGAGCCACACCATCATGTTGCCCACCTTTTGGACCTTGCTTGCCAAAAAGAAGTGTACTAAAAAAATCAATCAACCCACCGTGATTTTGTTTATTGCTTACCTCTTCTGTTTTGGCCTCGTTACTATTCGTATTTTGGCTAGGCAGGCTATCTAACAAAAATCCATTTTTCAATAATTCATAAGCAGATTGACGATCTAGCATTTGCGCATATTTATTATAAAGATGAGATTGATGAACAATTAATGATAACTTATCTGGCGCCATTGCCCCCATCTTTGAACCTGGGGCAATAATATAGCCACGTTCAACTATGCTTGGACGGCCTTTTTCGTCTAGAAATGAAATAAGCGCTTCACCAACACCTAATTCCATTATTGCTTTTTCCGTATCAAAACTTGGGTTGGCACGCATGGTTTGAGCAGCTATTTTAACGGCTTTTTGGTCTTTTGGTGTAAATGCACGCAAAGCATGTTGTACACGATTGCCTAATTGCCCCAAGATTGTGTCAGGAATATCACTCGGGTTCTGAGAAGCAAAATAAATTCCGACTCCTTTAGATCGAATTAAGCGCACAACTTGTTCTATTTTTTCTAGTAATGCTGGTGAAATATTATTGAAAAGTAAATGTGCTTCATCAAAAAAAAAGACAAGTTTTGGTTTATCAAGATCCCCCACTTCTGGTAAATGCTCAAAAAGCGCTGACAATAACCATAATAAAAAGACAGAATATAATTTGGGTGAGCTATATAATTTTTCAGCCGATAAAATATTAATAATGCCACGACCTTGAGCGTTAACTTGTATTAAATCCTGAATATCCAGCATTGGTTCGCCAAGAAAAAACTCAGCGCCTTGTTGTTCTAGTGTTAATAAGCTACGTTGGATTGCTCCAATTGATGATAGCGAAATATTGCCATATTGCGTAGTAAATTGTTTAGCATTATCGCCTACAAATTGAATTAATGCTCGAAGATCTTTAAAATCAATTAATAATAGTCCTTTATCATCAGCAATTTTAAATATCAGTTGTAACACACCTGATTGAACATTATTTAAGTCGAGTAATCGACCAAGTAGAATCGGCCCTATATCTGACACGGTACTACGAACGGGAATGCCCTTTTCAGCAAACACATCCCATAATTCAATTGGTGATGCGTCTGGTTGCCAATTATCAACCTCAATGCTGGCTAAACGAGCCTGTAGTTTTTCAGATAGTATGCCCTTTTCGCCAATCCCCGTTAAATCACCTTTAACATCAGCAAGAAAAACTGGCACACCTATTTTTGAAAAACCTTCAGCCATTTTTTGTAATGTTACTGTTTTACCCGTGCCTGTTGCACCAGTAATTAAACCATGACGATTAGCCAATGCAGCAATAACAGATAAATCTTTGCCATGGCTTTTGGCAATTACAATCGACTCACTCATGCGGTACCCCTTTAGTAACTTTATGATTAAATTTGTGATTTAATTTATAATTCAACCTGTTTTATTATAAATAACAAAACAATGTAGCCATTTGTGCAATTTTTCTATTAATCCAACCAATAATATTGTATTCTGAATTAGCAATAGCTGCTATTGTTATTATTCTATCCAACCTATTATAAGGAGGCGTTATGTTTCCAGAATACCGAGAAATCATTTCTAAATTAAAAAATACTGATTTACGTTTTCAAAAATTATTCGATCAACATAATGAGTTAGATCAAAAAATTAAAAATATTGAGTCTGGCATTATTGTCAATACGACCGAAACTATAGAGGCATTAAAAAAGCAAAAACTTAAAATTAAAGACGAAATTTATGAAATTTTAAGAAAAGCGTCTGATACTCATTTAAACTTATAATTGAGCACAGTTCATCACGAATTGAAAAAATAGACTTTTATTATATTAAACGATTAAATAAAAACCCCAATAGTTTGGGGGTTTTTATTATATGTAAACTTAATTCATTGCACTAATTATTTAGCTTGTAATTGCTGCTGTGTCTTTTTTTGTTTTCGGCTTTTAATTAACATTATTAAATTTTTATGTGGTGTTTTCATAGATTATTTCCTTTTAGTTATAATTATAGGGCTAATAAAGTAGTTTTTAATACGATTTTATTATATGAGTTTTAAAATCGCTAAGCGATGTTAACATCGCCTAGCTGTTTCTAACAATTAGAACCACTGACCAAAACGTTTGATATAAATACGTTTCATCAATTGTGCAACACAGCAATAGCTAAACAAGGTTGCTAAAAGCCATGGAAAGTATGACCACGGTAATGGCTGTAATCCAATTAATCCACCCAATGGAGAAAACGGGATATAAATACCCACAGCCATAATTAACAAGGTCATCACAATCACAGGAAATGCAGCTGTGCTTTGCACAAATGGAATTTTTTGTGTTCTCAGCATGTGCACAACCAAAGTTTGTGACAACAACCCTTCAATAAACCAGCCTGAATGAAATAGTGATTGCGCTTCAACACTGTTAGCACTAAAAACAAACCACATTAGTGCATAGGTTGTAATATCAAAAATAGATGATGTTGGTCCAATCCAAATCATAAAACGTTTAATATTTAGCGCATCCCATTTACGCGGTTTTTGTAAAAACTCATCATCCATTTTGTCCCATGGTAATGAGAGTTGTGAAATATCATACAGCAAGTTTTGAATTAGTAAATGTATTGCTAGCATAGGTAAAAATGGTAAAAACGCACTAGCAACTAATACTGAAAAAATATTGCCAAAATTCGAGCTCGCTGTCATGTTTAAATACTTCATGATATTGCCGAAAGTTTCACGTCCACATATTACACCTTCTTCTAATACCATTAAGCTTTTTTCAAGCAGGATAATATCTGCGGATTCTTTGGCAATATCCGTTGCGGTATCAACCGAAATACCAACATCCGCATCACGTAATGCTGGTGCATCATTAATACCATCACCTAAAAAGCCAACGGTATGTCCGTTTTCTTGCAATAATCGAATAATTCTTGATTTTTGCAACGGCGTTAATTTAGCAAAAATAGTATGTTGCTCGATTTGTATTTTCAGTTCAGTATCGTCCATTTTTTCAACTTCAGTGCCTAGCAACGGAACACCTGGTTCTAAACCGACTTCGCGACACACTTTAATGGTGATAATTTCGTTATCGCCTGTTAATACCTTAACTCCCACACCATGTTCACTTAATGCCGAAATGGCTTCAAGCGCACTTTCTTTTGGTGGATCTAAAAAGGTTAAAAAACCACGAATTGCTAATGCGGTTTCGTCTTGTACTGTGTATTGCGCTTTTGTATCGCTAGCGGGAATATCCTTAACACCCACAGCTAAAACTCTAAACCCCTCTTTGTTATAATCATGAGCTAAGGCAATTAACGCTTGTTTGCGGTTGTCATCTAAAGGTAAATATTCACCATTTTCATAAACATAACTGGCTATAGATAACATTTCTTCAACTGCGCCTTTACAAATCATTAAATGGTTATCACCACCATTTTGTACAACAACTGATAAACGGCGACGCACAAAATCAAACGGTAATTCATCAATTTTTTTATATAAACCGACCCCAACCCTTTTCATATTGGTCTTTTCTTCAGTAAAACGAATGATCGCTTTGTCCATCAAGTTTTTCATACCGCTTTGATAATAGCTGTTAAGCCAAGCAAGTTCTAAAACCGATGAATCAACTTGACCATTGATATCAAGATGATGTTCTAAAATGATTTTATCTTGTGTTAAAGTGCCAGTTTTATCGGTACATAAAATATCCATTGCGCCAAAATTTTGAATGGCATTTAACCGTTTAACAACCACTTTGCGCTTTGCCATGCCAACGGCACCTTTTGCTAGATTGGCACTCACAATCATTGGTAACATTTCAGGCGTTAAGCCAACAGCTACCGCTAAAGCAAAAAGTGCAGCATCACCCCAATCATTTTTTGAAAAACCATTAATAAAAAAGACGATTGGCACCATAATTAACATAAATCGAATAAGTAACCAGCTAACACTATTAACCCCTCGATCAAACGAGGTTTCAGCACGAGATCCTACAATCGATTTTGCTAATGATCCAAAATGTGTATCAGCGCCAGTCGCAACGACAATAGCCGTCGCAGTGCCACTTACGACATTAGTTCCCATAAAACAGATGTTATTTACATCAAGTAAATTATCTTTACTAATATTGGATGCTTCAATATTATCAGTTGTTTTTTGCGTAACTGCACCTAATGTATCGTACTTTTCAACAGGAATTGATTCACCCGTTAAAACAGCTTGGCTAACAAATAAATCTCGCGACTCAATCAATCGAATATCCGCTGGGATCATGTCACCAGCAGATAAATAAACAATATCACCGGGAACAATTTCACTTAATGGAATTTCAATGCGTTCTGGGCTTATATCTTTATGTGCACGGCGCAATACGGTCGCTGTTGTGCGAATCATTGACTTTAACGCTTCAGCAGCTTTATTTGATCTAAATTCTTGCCAAAAACGTAATAACCCACTTAGTGACACCATTGTTAGAATAATAATAATCCCTGTTAAATCCGTTTCTTCGCCATTTTGCAAAGGCAACCAGAAATCAGTCACAAAACTAACAGAGGCCAACGCTAATAATACAAATATAAATGGGTTATTAAATGCCATTAATAATTGTACTAAAATTGAGGGGGCTTTTTCTCGTGCGACTTCATTTTTACCGTATTTTTCAATTCTTGATTTTGCATTTTCTTGCGTTAAACCTGAAAGGCTTGATTGAAATTTAGATAAAATACTATCGAGGCTACTTTGAGCTTCATTGATAGCTTTGATATCTACACTATTTTGTATTTTATGTTGTGATGTATTTTTTGTCATCTTACGTACCTATATTCATAATTTTGGCAAAAGTATGCCTACTCATTGTTGCCAAGTAACGATAAGTAATTGAATTTTGTGATAAGCTAAAATTTAGTGCATAACAAAATTAGCCCATAAGCTATTTTTTGCAGCTAACTTGTGCTGCTAATTTGTACAGCCAATGCTGAGCATTAAATTAGCCAATAGAATTAATTAAGAATTTAGATACAACTCGGTGGTTCTAAGTGTTTTTCTGAAAGGTGTAAAACACGCAGTATTAAGCCTTGCGCGCATTGATGTTTTGAATTTGTGTGATAGCGTGTAAAAAAATGCATATCGTTCACCGTTACCGTTTTATCAATTTCGGTTTGTGAACTGAAAAAATGATGATTCAGACAGGTTCATTAACCGATAATGATGTGTTTAAATTTATCGCCCCTCATTTTGGGGTGATCCGATTGAGTGTCCATATTTCTCCTGTAAATTGAACTCTACACTTTGTATTTCAACTTTTCTTTACTCTTATTTTTAACTTATGTAATAGCTAAAAAGAAAGAAAAGCTTAAAAGGCGGGGGAATTTATACGCCTTTAGCAAACAGATGTCAACCCATAAAATAGCAAAAGGACGGCATTTACTAAAAAACAACACTTATGGGCTTTTTTATTTACATTATGATATAGAATCGATACCGCTCTTATCCAATATAAGTTACAATTACACTACGATAAATTAACGAGAATATGTTAAATGAACCCTTCTGAATTACTTTATGCTAACTGGTTCAATTTGGTAATTATCTTTGTTCTGTCTTTGGTTGCATTTATCTACAAAAAACGGACTAAAAATGAAAATTTTGATAATATCATTAAGTATGCAGATATTTTAGAAAAAGTACCTCACTCAAAATATCAAATGGATTATTTAAATAACATCAAAAAGAAACTTATTTGGGAAAAAGTCTGCTTTTATAAATCAGGCAGTATCAACAAAGAAAATATTGCTATTTCATTAATTAATGCTGATGCCCATAATCTAATTAAACTCACCCAATTAGATTTATTAACGCAATATTTTAAAATCGAAAACACACACATTACACCACTTAAACCATATTTAATTACAGAAGTGTTATTTAGTGGCATTGCCTTTGTGTTGGCATTTATTATACTGCTTGCTAACATTATTACTATGCTAAGCTCACCTTGGGTAATTGATATCATTATTGCTACTTTGACAGTCTTTATCATTGTGACCGCGCTGTTTCTTTTTGCTGTAGATCCCATAAAACGATTCAAAACCTACCTTTTTATTCTAAAAGACAACGCTTTTTTACAAAGAGCAAACGATGAGCTGGCGAAAATAATTGAAGATAAAAATTGTTAATTAAATGATTAATAACACTTTTATTATCAACTTGATAAACATTTCTATCCCTTTTTCTATTTTTATAAAATAATTAACCCAATTGCTAGCACTTTTTATATTTAAGGTAAATAATCGAAAAAAGACAAAGACTAATAAGCAATAATACCGGTTCGACAAAAAACGATGCTTATTAACTAAAAATGCCTATGACATAGCGCCAAGTAAACTTGTTAAAAAACAACAAAAAGCAGTCAGAAAAACCATTGATTTTATTGAAGTTTTTTGAGAGCACTCTTTTTGCTAATCATTTATAACATTTTGTTTTTTAACAATGAAAATAGGGTGAATGGATATTTTTTAGAAATATAAAAACCACGCTAACTCTCTTTTTCTTCTTGGTTCCAATAGATTTTTCGTCCAAATCCCAATAAATTACTGGTCATCTTTACACGTTGTAACTGTAATGACCAAATTGGTGCTTTTATTATTCTAGCAAACGGAAATGCTTGATAATATTGTGCATAAGCGTGCTTGGCCTGTTCTTTTTGTAATTGTATTGCTTGAGCTTGAAATTGGATGCCTTGAATTTGGGCAACCGTTTTAGGTGTCACACTAATTGTGCCTGCAACTTGTGGGCAAGTTAACATGGCTTTAGCATGTTCAGTTTTTAATTCGGAAAGGAGATACAAGCACATTACACGTTCATCAAAGACATAAAAGGCATTACATGCCCATGGTTTGTTGTCTGGCAAGATGACGTGAAGCGATAATACATGATGCTTTTTGATGAATTTAATAATTCTAGGATCCGTTTGCATATTTTCTGGACTCGATTGACATTATTCAGGTTTAACGTTAAGGTGCAGATCTTCACCCCAACGAGGTAGCGATGGAACGTCCATGCCAAACAAATCAAGCGCCCTAACTACACTGTGGGTGATCATGTCATCAATACTACTAATATGCTGATAAAGTGCTGGCACGGGTGGAAATATCACGCCCCCCATTAATGTGACTAATTCCATATTTTTAATATGCCCCAAATGAAGTGGTGTTTCTCTAATCATTAAGACTAACCGACGTCGCTCTTTTAATACGACATCAGCAGCACGAGTCAGTAAATTATCTGACAAGCTATTAGCAATCGCCGATAATGAACGCATTGAGCAAGGAGCAACTAGCATGCCGATTGTTTTATAAGAGCCACTAGCAATTGCAGCACCAATATTGTTAATGGAATGCACTTTATCTGCAAGTGCTTCAATTTGTTTTATATTCATGTTAGGAACTTCGTATGCACTTGTTATTTGTGCTGCTTTAGAAATAACAAGATGAGTTTCGATGTCCATTGGTTTTAATAGCTCTAAAGCTTTTATTCCATAAGCAATTCCTGTTGCACCACTAATGCCAATTATTATTCGACGCGTTGTCATGTCTATTCCTGTATTAATATCCAATTGCGATAAAATCATTAATTTAAACAGTCAACTTATAACATTATACTGCTCATAACAAGCGATATTAAAGCCAGCTATCAAGGAAGTGACTATACCCTATATATGCGTAGCGAATCAAGTAGACAGCAGGTTATTCTTAGCTTTATTGATACATTGATAATAAATAAATTAAGAAGCGGAGGTTAAGTTATTAAGCGGTTATTGATGGCTACCAATATAAGATTTTGGCAGCCATTTTTAGTGATTTATTCTTTAGCCATGGGTTCATTAACAACTTTGGTTTGTTGGTTACCTTGAATAGCCTCGATTTTTTTTGCATATTTTGTTACATCATCTTTATTCGATAATAAACTATAAGTTAAGGTAAACTCTGCGCTTTGTCCTGGCTCAAGTTGTCGAACACGTTTTTGTTCACGCTCAATAGTTACAGGATAAGCAAAGCTAGTACCTGGCTCTAAACCGGTGACATAACCTTGCTTCAGTGTGTCGGTGTTTTTCCACAACGAAAGGACAGGCAACTGTTTAATATTATAAGCAATACCAGCGGCTTTATCGCCAGCTTTGTTAGTTACCATTACTTGAGTTTGACCGTTGCTATCAGCGAAAGGATACACATTAAATACCATTTCATCAAAGCCTTTTGTTGGTCCTAAATAAGTTTGCCATGTGTTTAAACCATTTTTAGCATAATCGTTAAATGGTGAGATTTCTTTTACTGGCGCAACAAACTGTGCACCTTCTTCAAGAATTGGCGTACCAAAATTGCTATGGTAGATAATTTGGTAATCGCGTGCATAATCACTTTTATTAGTCACCACATCATGCACGGTAAACTCCCTACTTCCTGGTACATAGCTAAGTGATGCCCACGTTTCTAGGTGACTTTTTTTGAACGTATTTTCTTTGATTAAACCTTTCACTGTAATAGTGTATGGTGCTTTATCAGCAATATCCACCATTAATTTAGATACCGGCGTGTTTTGTGCACGACCATGGAGTGTATACATCATACCATCAGCTTGCGTCGCATGACCTGTCCACTCAAAACCACAGCGCACCATCATTTCGTTAAAACCATCTAGCCAACCTATGCCTCCACGACTTTCTAAATTGATATATTTGGGGTGAACAATTTCATTTACTGGCGAATCCCAGCCCATACGCACACCATCACCAACAACCGACAAAATACCTAATCCTCGAGTTGGGCTTAATTTAATCGTGAAGTTATCACTAGAAATAGTTAAAACTTCAGTACCATCTTGTTTACCACCTTTAAGCACGGTATTTTCAATAGTAAACGTTTTACCTTTTACACCTAAAGCTTGACTTGAAATCGACCAATTCCCTTTAGCAAGGCCGTTTTCATTATCAGTCAATACAAATTCTTTCGCATTGGCATGATAACTAGCCAAACTAAGTAGCACTGCTAATGAAACAATTTTGATTTTCATGGTAAGACCTCATCGTTAATAAGTTAATACTGAATCGTTTCAGTCAATATGACATAAAAACCGAAGAAGCAATAAAAGAAAATGGCAAAAATGAGAGGTCATTCACACTTTTTTAGCATCAAATAAATCAACCTATAAACGTAATTTATTGACTTAAAATCAGTGTGAAATGTTTAGAATATCAGTTTTTAGGCCTAATTTGCCCAACCTTCCAGTGTTTTCGGCACACTGAATGGTATTCGCTATCACCCAGATGAATGGAATTGCCAAATTTAACAATTTGACCATCTTGCCCTTCTAATAAAATCATGGTGGCTTTTTTTCCACACCAGCATACGGTTTTAAGCTCTCTAAAATTGTCGGCAATTTCAAGTAGCGTTTTAGATCCTTCAAACAGATGCCCCATATAATCGGTTTTAATACCAAAGAACATAATTGGGACGCTATATTCATCACACACATCAGAGAGCTTCCAGATGGTGTTGCGCGATAAAAACTGACTTTCATCAATCAATATGCAGGCATATTGATTTTGTTTGATATGCTCAATGATGGCATCAACAGTTGTGTCATCAAGCAGTAATGCTTTTTTGCGTAATCCTAAGCGAGAGACAATTTCGACAGCCGAATCACGTGTATCAACCGATGACTTAAGTAGTAATGTTTGCATATTATTACTTAAGTAGTTGTGATCAATTTGTAGTAGTTCGGTAGATTTTCCGGCATTCATTACGCCATATATATAATAGATCTTAGACAAAATAACGCTCTCAAAATAAAAACAATGAATAAAAATAATGAATAAAAGCTGTGATGTAGGTAATAAAAAAGGTAAGTTAAATAACCTACCTTTTTTAACTTTAAGAAATAATTATTTTGCTTTACCTTGGTTTGCAACAGCCGCTTGTTTTGCAGCGATTTCATCAGCATTACCGAGATAATAGTGTTTAATGACTTTCATATTGTCATCAAATTCATACACTAACGGCACCCCAGTTGGGATGTTAAGCTCAATGATATCATCATCACTGATGTTGTCTAAATGTTTTACTAGTGCACGCAGTGAATTACCGTGAGCGGCAATAATAACACGCTCACCTTTAGCTACGCGTGGCGCAATTGTTGATTCCCAATAAGGAAGTACACGTTTAATAGTCAATGCTAAACTTTCCGTTAATGGTAATTCTGCTTCAGGTAAGTTGCTGTAGCGTGAGTCATGCCCAGGAAAACGTTCATCTGATTTTTCAAGTGCAGGAGGGGTAATGGCAAAACCACGACGCCATAATTTTACTTGCTCATCGCCATATTTTGCTGCGGTTTCTGCTTTGTTTAAACCTTGTAATGCACCATAATGGCGTTCATTTAATTTCCAACTTTTTTCAACGGGTAACCATGCTTGATCAACTTCGTCTAGAACGTGCCATAATGTGTGAATAGCGCGTTTTAATACTGAAGTATAAGCATAATCAAATGTGAAACCTTCTGTTTTTAGTAATTTACCCGCTTCAGCAGCTTCTTTATTGCCTTTATCAGATAAATCAACGTCAGTCCAACCACAAAAACGGTTCTCTTGGTTCCAAACACTTTCTCCATGTCGAATTAACACTAATTTTTTTACAGCCATGAGTATAACTCCTTTATTACGTATAATTAAATTTTAAGTGTATTTGGTTTATAGGCAAGTGGTATATGCAACCATGCCTGCCTATTTGTTTTGAATTAAAATGCTTAATTCAAAACATTTATTTTCTTGGTAAGTATTTTAATGGATCAACTGATTGCGCTTTATATCGAATTTCAAAGTGTAACCTAACCGACGAAGTGCCCGTAGCCCCCATTGTAGCAATTTGTTCACCTGCACGCACCGCTTGCTGTTCTTTTACTAATATAGATTGATTGTGCGCATACGCTGTTAAATAATCATCATTATGTTTAATAATAATTAAATTACCATAACCGGGTAATGAATTGCCCGAATAAACAACACGCCCATCAGCCGCCGCCATGACTTTAGCCCCAACTGAGCCTGATATATCAATACCTTTACTTGTATTTGAGAATTTTTCAACAATCTTACCCCGTGCTGGCCATTGCCATGAAATATTAGCCACATTCACTTTTGAGGTACGAGTTGGTATAATGTCAGAAGAACTATCTAACGGCTCAGTAATAGTTTCCGTCTTTTCGATTGTCGTTGGTTGTTGATTTTTATCTGTTTTGGTAATCGAAGTCGTTGTTGTTTTAGTGATCGTTGGTCTCGTTTTAGCTTGCCCCATTGCGATAGTAGTATTACTGCTATTAACTTTATTAGATGTTGCTGGGTGTGTAGTGGTTTTTTGGGTTACGACAACTGTACCACCACTAACATCTAGCACTTGCCCAACATTAACGGCAAAGGGTTCTTTGATATTATTTTTAGCCGCTAGTGAACGGTAATCGTTACCTGTTACCCACGCAATATAAAACAATGTATCCCCACGTTTTACAGTATAAGTATCGCCTTGATATCCACCTTTAGGTATTTCGTCATAATTACGGTTATAAACAATACGCTCGTTGCTAATTACCGTATCATTACTGTTAGCACTGCTTATAGAATGAGTGTCGTTAGCGGTATTTGTATTGGACGTTGTCGTTTGTCTTGATGAAGGTATAGAAGAGGCTCTACCACCCGTTGAAATATTCGCAGGTGGTTTGGTGTAAACAGAAGACGTTGATGCTCCACCTGCTCCCGAAATATCTTCAATTTCGGCTTGCTCGGTTTGAGTACAAGCAGCCGCTAACAAACTTAAGCAACTTAATGTCAGTATTTTTTTCAAAGCAACACCTTTCATTCTCGAATTTCATTTTTAGTTATTTTATGCAAAATACTATTTTCAGCACATATGGGGGATATTTGCACATTTTAGCGTTTTTATAGTAAAAAGCTATTATATTGATTACTTATTAAGTAAATCAATAATTTTATTTAGTTCTTTATGATTTTAGTTAATATTTAGCTTGTCAGCATATCATTTTCATAAAAATAACGATGCATACTCAAATTAATTGAACCTGATACGATTCACTTTTAATTTAGGTTAACCACTTTATCAACTAAGACTGCACACGCATATTGTTGCCATAAGCAAATTCTAGTCATAAGCAAGTTATTTTAACTTATATTTGTTAACTAATTTACTTAGACTAGTTGAATTTATTTTGAAAGTAGTGAGTATATACAATAAAATGAGGTTTCGTACAGTATCTTTACTATCTTTCTATAAAAATTTAATGTGATTAAAAATAATGACTTTATATATTGTTGCTACCCCCATCGGAAATTTAGATGATATTACGCTTAGAGCGATCGATATACTTAAAAGCGTCGATCTTATTGCGGCTGAAGATACGCGTCATAGTGGCTTACTTTTACAACATCTTGGAATTAAAGCGAAGCTGTTTGCTTTGCATGATCATAATGAACAAGAAAAATCCAATATACTTATCGAGAAACTCAAATCAGGGTTATCCATTGCGTTGATTTCCGATGCAGGTACGCCATTAATTAACGATCCAGGATATCATTTGGTTAAAGCATGTCACGAAAATGGCATTAAAGTCGTACCAATTCCTGGCGCTTGCGCTGCGATAACAGCTCTATGTGCTTCAGGATTACCGTCAGATAAGTTTATTTATGAAGGTTTTTTACCCGCTAAAACTAAAGCACGCCAAGATTACCTTACCCATTTATTAGACGAACCACGCACAATCATCTTTTATGAATCGACTCATCGCTTATTAGACACGCTTAATGATATGCAAACTATTTGGGGTGCTGATAAGCCAATTATTTTGGCTAAAGAGCTAACCAAAACGTGGGAAACTATTGTCAGTTTTAAGGTTAATGAGTTGATAAATTGGTTAAATGAAGATCCTGCCCGCCAAAAAGGTGAATTTGTGTTAATCGTGCAAGGCCATACAAAATCAGAGGAAGATATTGATCCAAAGGCGATTGGTACTCTTAAACTATTGCAAAAAGAACTGCCATTAAAAAAAGCAGCAGCTATTACCGCTGAAATATATGGACTTAAAAAGAATCAACTTTACCAAATCGGTTTGAATACAGAACAATAACTAAATGACTAAGTGGGTGGGTTATGGCCAGTATACAGCAAATATTAACTTGGTAATAAACTAAGCTTGGTAATAAACAATAAATAGTAACTGTTAATTTGTTTAATTCCTCGTGGATTTATCGCTAAGAACATTGGCATAAATAGCACAATTTAGTATATAATCTCCCCTTATTTTTAAGACATTTATGATAAAAGGTAACAAACAATATGGGATTTAAATGTGGTATCGTCGGACTACCTAATGTGGGTAAGTCAACGCTTTTTAACGCACTAACTAAAGCTGGCATTGAAGCGGCTAACTTTCCGTTTTGTACTATCGAGCCAAACACTGGGGTTGTGCCGATGCCCGATCCACGTTTAGATGAACTGGCAAAAATTGTAAAACCACAACGTACATTGCCAACTACTATGGAATTTGTTGATATTGCAGGTTTAGTTAAAGGTGCGTCGAAAGGTGAAGGTTTAGGTAATCAATTTTTAGCTAATATTCGTGAAACTGAAGCCATTGGCCATGTTGTACGTTGTTTTGAAAATGATAATATCATTCACGTCGCTGGCAAGATCGATCCGGCTGAAGATATCGAGATTATTAATACTGAACTTGCCCTATCCGATCTTGAAGCTTGCGAACGTGCAATAACGCGCCTACAAAAACGTGCCAAAGGTGGCGATAAAGAGGCCAAATTTGAATTAGAAATCCTTGAAAAATGCTTACCACATTTAGAGCAAGGTAAAAAATTGTTGCAACTTGATTTAAGTAAAGAAGAGCTTGATGCAATTAAATACCTAAGCTTTTTAACCCTAAAACCAACCATGTATATCGCTAATGTGAATGAAGATGGTTTTGAAAACAATCCTTATTTAGATAAAGTCAAAGCCATTGCTGAACAAGAAAAGGCCATAGTTGTACCTGTATGTGCCGCAATTGAAGCCGAGCTTGCTGAGCTTGATGATGCTGATCGTGACGAATTTATGCAAGATTTAGGGTTAACAGAACCTGGTCTAAACCGCGTGATTCGTGCAGGATATAGTTTGCTTAATTTACAAACGTACTTTACAGCAGGTGTTAAGGAGGTTCGAGCATGGACAATTTCAGTTGGCGATACAGCGCCACAAGCAGCAGGTAAAATTCATACTGATTTTGAAAAAGGGTTTATTCGCGCTCAAACTATCGCTTTTGAAGATTTTATTAAATACGGCGGTGAACAAGGTGCAAAAGAAGCAGGCAAAATGCGCGCTGAGGGTAAAGATTATGTCGTGCAAGATGGCGATATTATGAACTTCTTATTTAATGTATAGCTAATGATTTGACGTCGCCTTTTGGCGACGTTGTTATATTAGCAATCATAAAGATCAATTCAATCTTGATAAAAAAGTGATTTTTACTAAAACAGATACATTTCCTGAAATTTCTTAGCAAGATCAAATAATAGCTTCATAAACATAAGGAAGGCATACTTTTATGTTACTCACATTTCAACAAGCCAAACAGCAAATGCTTCAACGCGCATCAGCCATAAAATCACTCAATTGCGAAAAAGTTTCTTTGTTAGATACATTAGGACGTATCACTGCAAAGCCGGTAATGTCGCCGATTAATGTGCCAAGCTTTAATAACTCAGCGATGGATGGGTATGCCGTTAGATTATCCGATGTTAATCAATCTAAATTATTACCTATAGCGGGCATTATTTTAGCTGGCGATGATATAAGTAATCTTAATTGGCCACAAGGTACTTGTTTACGTATTATGACTGGAGCACCCGTACCTAATGATGCTGATGCCGTAGTGATGCAAGAACAGACCGAAAAATCGGAGCTAGGTATCACTTTTTTAAATGAGGTAAAAGTTGGCGATAATATCCGCCGTATGGGCGAAGATATAAAAAAAGACACTGCCGTTGTGAGTAAAGGAGAAAAATTAACCATCCCTATACTATCAACCCTTGCGACATTAGGCATTAGTGAAGTTTTGGTTTTTAAAAAACTGAAAGTAGCTATCTTATCAACAGGTAATGAATTAACGCCAATTGGTGAGCCTTTAGCTGGTAATAGTGCTATTTATGATAGTAACCGTTTCACGCTAAAATTATTATTAACTGAGCTTAACTGTGACATTGTCGATCTTGGTATCATTTCTGATGACCCTGCTCAAATCAAACAAGCGTTGATAGCCGCATCGAACCAAGCTAATTTAGTCATCACCAGCGGTGGCGTTTCTGTGGGCGATGCAGATTATACTAAAGTGGCTTTAGAAGCGCTTGGCAAAATCAGCTTTTGGAAAATTGCGATGAAACCTGGCAAGCCTTTTGCCTTTGGCAACATTGGCGAGGCGCTATTTTGTGGTTTGCCCGGCAATCCAGTTTCAACCTTAGTGACTTTTTATCAATTAGTACAACCACTAATTTTAGCGCTTTCAGGGGTTGAAGCACCAGCCATTGATTTAACCTTTAAAGTAAGCACTGCAACCAATCTTAAAAAGAGCCTTGGTAGAGTAGACTTTCAACGTGGTATGTTACAAATAAATGCACAAGGTGAGTTAGAAGTTAGCACAACAGGTCAGCAAGGATCGCATATGACACAATCATTTAAGCAAGCTAATTGTTTTATTGTGCTTGAACAGGATCGTGGTAATGTCAGCAAAGGGGAGCAGGTAACGGTTGAGCTGTTTAATCGTTTACTAAAGTAAGCGTGGTTTAAATACCCATTTGCATTATTTACCATAATAGTCATGCACATTTATTATGTGTATGATTTAGTTGTGTAAATAGGTGGTATGTAACATTATGAACATATCGTTATATTGGTTTATTACTATATAACGGTATAACCCGCTGGCAGATAATAAGTTGAGATATAATTAAAATAGTGCAACTAATATCGCGCCTACGGCAATCATAGCAACCCCTACACCAGCTAATAGCGAAACCTTTTCACCGAATAAAATAGCAGCAAATACAACAGCAAAAACTACGCTTAACTTGTCAATTGGCGCAACTTGCGATACTTTGCCCTCTTTAATCGCCATAAAATAAAATAGCCAAGATAGCGCACCGGCAATGCCACTCAGTGCAATAATAAATAACGCCTTTTTATCATTAAAAAACGTGTTGATAAGGCTTAGTTTACCTTGAACAGCAACCACCCCAACTAAAAAAATAGCCATGACAATAGCACGAATTGCAGTTGCTGTGTTTGCATCAAGGTACTGTAAACCGATTTTTCCTAAAATAGCTACGCATGCCGCAGTAATAGCGGAAAGTAGCGCATAAATAAGCCACGCACTCATATTAGTATTTATCGATTTTAAATAGGTATTGTTGATTGTTGGAATTCGTTTCACATTGTTGTGATTTACTCATCACCCCACGACAATCTTCTAAAACACCGTGAGCTTTTGACCAATGATAAGTTTTACCTTCGTCGTTTTTACCTCCACATCCAACTAATGCCAAGCTAAACATCAAACAAGACAAACCAATAACCATAGCTTTCATTTCATTCTCCTTTTTTGGGCAAACGCATTAAATATTTAACAGCATTGCTGTTTTTTTTATGGGAATTATTTTAATTCAGAATGAATGTGATTAATAGCTAAAGTACCACCTATTTTTAATAGATTAAAGTGGCGGTTTGCTTTATATTCATTTAATAACTGGCACGGTTCATCTAATGGCTCGTCAGCTAATTCAAATGCTCCCCAATGAATAGCTATGGCTGAATGGCATTGTAATTCATCGTACAGTTGCACAGCTTGCTTGGGGTCAATATGCTGTGATTTCATATACCAACGTGGCGCATAAGCACCAATAGGTATTAATGCCAAATCAATTGAAGGAAAACGCCTAGCAATCTCTTTTAATTCAACACAATAGCTAGTATCCCCCATAAAATAGACTGTTTTTGTTTGATTAGCAATCTTAGATTGGATCATCCAACCACACCATAATGCTTTATTCACATCAAACAATCCTCGATTGCTCCAGTGTACAGCTGGGGTAGCAGAAAAAGTAAGCCCATCAATAGTTTTACAATCCCACCAATCTAATTCAATAGTGTTCTTAGCCCCCCACTTTAGTAATGTTCTTTTTAAACCAAGCGGAACCATAATGACAACATGAGGGAAACGAGCCAATAATTGCTGAATACTTTGAGAATCAAGATGATCATAATGGTTATGTGAAATAACAATAAAATCAATCTGCGGCAATTGTTCAATATCTAAAGCTGGCGGTGTTCGCCGTTTAGGTCCTATGAATTGCGAAGGTGAAGCCCGCTTAGAAAAGATAGGATCAGTTAAAATCATCTTACCGTTTAAACGAATCAATGTTGTTGAGTGGCCAATCCACCAAACTCTATCATCAGGTAAACTGAGATTGATTGGCTCAAACCATGTTTGGTTAAAAGTATGATAACCTACTTTAGGTGGTAACACTTTACGCTTAAAACGCCAACGTAAAAACTCGCCAATTTTAATTTTAAAAGATGCATCATGTTTAAACCCTTTAGCAGTATGATGTTTTTTTTGAGTCGTTAAATCTTGTTTTTGATCATCCATCCTGATAGCCTTCTTTGACAATCAATTTAGTTTAGTAATTTGCTGTTCGTTCAATAATTACAGCAACATTCCGAGCATTTGCTATTGCTGTTGGTTTAGATACTTTAACTTTCAACCAATTAACAGAAAATTGTTTAATAATCATTTCAGCGACTCGCTCTGCTACACATTCAATCAGCTCAAATTTCGAAGATTGAATAAAGTGTGTTATCGTTTGGCTAACCTCAAAATAGTCTAAACAAAGCGATACATTATCGCTTTCGCCAGCAGGTTTATTATCCCATGCCATTTCAAGATCAAGAACTAGCTTCTGCTTGATGGTCTTTTCCCAATCATAGACGCCGATGGTTGTTAGAACAGTTAATCCTTCAATCAGTACCCTATCTTTGCTGTATGTATTCATACCCGATTCCAAATGCCTAATTACATTAAATAGAGATTACCGAATCTTGTTAAATTACGCTATAATTTATTTTAAATAATACTAAATATCCGTAATTATGACTCGAATTTTTCAACCTTTTATTATTGAGCAAAATAGCCTTATTACCTTGGATGATAATGCGTTTAACCACCTTATTCGTGTATTACGAATGAAGGTCGGTGAAAAAATTATCTTATTTGATGGATCTAATCATATTACCCCTGCGATTATTCATGAAGTCAATAAAAAATCGGTTACAGTCAAAACAGCTTCGTCCATTTTAGATAATCGCGAATCGCCATTAGAGATCCATTTGGGGCAAGTGATATCACGCGGCGAAAAAATGGAATTTACTATTCAGAAATCGGTTGAGTTAGGTATCAGTAGTATAACGCCACTACTTTCTGAACGTTGTGGGGTTAAGCTCGATACCGAAAGATTAGATAAAAAAACACAACAGTGGCAAAAAATTGTGATTTCAGCTTGTGAACAGTGTGGACGCAATATAATACCTGAAATCAAACCTGTCATGAAATTAGAAAACTGGTGTGCAAGTTTAACGCAAGGATTAAGACTCAATTTACATCCTAAAGCTAAGCACGGCATAAAACAATTAGCCAATGAGCATAAAAAAATTTATTTATTGATTGGGCCAGAAGGTGGATTGTCTGACAATGAAATTAGCATGACGCATGACTATCATTTTACAGATATTTTACTCGGACCAAGAGTGTTACGAACAGAAACCGCTGCGCTCACAGCGCTTACCGCATTACAAGTGCACTTAGGCGATCTTGGATAAACACAGCAAAATGTAGCCGATAAGTAATGATTACTTTGCAACTGGCTTAGTAACGAGTATGATAACAGCAAGCATTATTTTGGGTGTTGCCATTAAGCCTTGACAAAGCGCTTTAGGTAATACCTATATTTTAATATAAAAACCCAATTAAGTAGATAAAATCAGTAAGGAGTCATTATGATAAAACTGGGCATTGTAATGGACCCAATTAGTCATATCAAAATAAAAAAAGATACCAGTTTTGCCATGTTACTTGAGGCACAAAAGCGAGGGTATCAACTTTTTTATATGGAAATGAATGATCTCTTCTTACGCAATGGTGAAGCTTATGCAACAACACGGACATTAACTGTTTGTAATGATGATCACCATTGGTTCGATATGAACAATGAACAAACCATACCCTTAAGTGATCTTGATGTCATATTAATGCGTAAAGATCCCCCATTTGATACCGAATTTATTTATGCAACCTATATTCTAGAGCGTGCTGAGGCAAAAGGCGTATTAGTAGTAAATAAGCCTAAAAGTTTACGTGATTGTAACGAAAAATTGTTTACTGCATGGTTTGCAAAATTTACGCCTGAAACATTGGTTACTCGTCAAACTCAACAGATTAAATCCTTTTATCAAGAGCATAACGATATCATTTTAAAGCCACTTGACGGTATGGGTGGAGCGTCAATTTTTAGAATTAAAGCTGGTGATCCCAATGTGTCGGTTATCATTGAAACCTTAACTGAGCACAACTCACGTTACTGCATGGCTCAAACTTACATACCAGCGATAACAGACGGGGATAAACGTGTTTTGGTTGTCGATGGTGAGCCTGTACCCTATTGTTTAGCAAGAATTCCACAAAAAGGGGAAACTCGAGGTAACCTTGCCGCAGGTGGGCACGGAGAAGTAAGAGCATTAAGTGAAAGTGATTGGCATATTGCCAAAAGTATTGCCCCAACGTTAAAAGAAAAAGGCTTACTATTTGTTGGTTTAGATATTATTGGCGATAAGCTAACTGAAATTAACGTAACAAGTCCCACTTGTGTTCGTGAAATTGAGGCAAAAAAACCAAATCTTTCCATTACAGGTATGTTAATGGATGCCATTGAACGTCGATTAAATAAGTAGAGCAAAAAAATGATCAGAGAATATAAAACAGCAGATTTAGATAAAGTCATGGCTATATGGCTAGAAGGTAATGAACAAGCACATCGTTTTATTGATCCTCAATTTTTCAAACAAAATTATGAATTAGTAAAAATGCTCATTCCTATGTCGACATTATATGTTCAAGATCTTGATGGAGTAAAAGGTTTTATTGGCATAACTGAAAACTATATTTCAGGTTTATTTGTTGATGAGGCTTTTCGCCGACAAGGGACAGGTAAAGCACTCGTTGAAAAAGCAAAACAACGCCATAATGAACTGCTAGTGCATGTTTATAAAAAAAATACCGCAGCGATTGATTTTTTTCTTTCTCAGGATTTTAATATTGTATCAGAATCAATCAACGAAGAAACCGGAGAGCCTGAGCTATTAATGCGCTGTAATGTTGAGCATAAAGTTAAAATTGGTAAATGCGCGTTATAAACTATTAAAAATGTGAACATATGAATTTAAAAAATCATTTTATCATCGCTATGCCAACGATAAGCGATTCAACATTTAGTCGCTCGGTTATCTACATTTGTGAGCATAACCGCGATGGTGCTATGGGTATCACCATTAATAAACCGATATTAGAACTTAATGTATCAACAGTACTGACACGTTTAGATATAACAGCAAGCAAAAATTGTGCTGAACTGGAACAGCCCGTTTTCGCTGGTGGTCCTATTGCTGAAGAACAAGGGTTTATTTTGCACACACCACAGCAAGGTTTTTCATCAAGCATACAAATTTCTGACGATGTGATGATTACAACATCGCTTGATTTATTAAAAACTATCGGTTCTCCTGAACAACCAAAAGATATATTGCTCGCATTAGGTTATACCAGCTGGCAATCGCTACAACTCGAAGAAGAAGTAGCACGAAACAATTGGTTAGTTGCTGATACAGATCCTAAAATTATTTTTGAGATTGCCATCAATGAACGGTGGCAAAAAGCAGCAGAATCGCTCGGCATTAATATGAATACTATTTCACACCAAATGGGAAATGCATAACCAATGGCAACGATTATCGCATTTGATTTTGGCACAGCAAGTATTGGTGCGGCTATTGGCCAAGATATCACTAAAACAGCTAGCCCTTTATGCTCATTTAAGGCACGCGATGGCATTCCTAACTGGCAAACAATCGAAAAGGTCTTAAACGAGTGGAAACCCGATTTTTTAGTAGTCGGATTGCCTTTAAATATGGATGGCACAGAGCAACCACTCACTGCCCGAGCACGCAAATTTGCTAACCGTTTACATGGTATGTTTGGTTATCAAGTCCATTTACAAGATGAACGATTATCAACCGTTGAAGCTAAATCACATATTTTTGCTTCTCGCGGTTATCGAGCACTTGAAAAAGGTCATGTAGATGCGACTTCCGCAATCATTATTTTAGAAAGTTGGTTTGAAAACAATTAATTATTTTAATTAATCAATTCTTTTACCTAATAATAGATCGCCAACCAATATCATCCTTGCTAAAATAAACAGCAATTTTTTATTGGAAGGAACTTGCCGTGTCAAATAACAACTCTCTTAGTTATAAAGATGCTGGTGTCGATATTGATGCCGGCAATGAACTTGTTAATCGCATCAAATCGGTTGTAAAAGAGACCAAGCGCCCCGAAGTTATGGGGGGATTGGGTGGTTTTGGTGCGTTATGTGCTATTCCACAAAAATACAAAGAGCCAATTTTAGTATCGGGCACGGATGGCGTGGGTACTAAATTACGCCTAGCAATGGATTTAAACCGCCATGAATCAATTGGTATTGATTTAGTGGCAATGTGCGTTAATGACCTGATTGTGCAAGGTGCGGAACCTTTATTCTTTCTTGATTATTATGCCACAGGTAAACTTAATGTCGATGTTGCAGCAACAGTAGTCACAGGCATTGCCGAAGGCTGTAAACAATCAGGATGTGCTTTAGTTGGCGGCGAAACTGCCGAAATGCCAGGCATGTATCAGGGAAATGACTACGATTTAGCGGGATTTTGTGTTGGTGTAGTTGAAAAATCAGCTATGATAGACGGTAGCAAGGTGCAAGATGGCGATGCATTAATCGCATTAGCTTCAAGCGGTGCTCATTCTAATGGCTATTCGTTAGTACGTAAAATTATTGAAGTCAGTGGTGTAAACCCTGCTACTGAACAGTTAGACGGCAAACCACTTGCCGATCACTTGCTAGCACCAACTAAAATCTATGTTAAGCCCATACTTGATTTAATTGCGCAAGTTGATATCCATGCAATAGCACATATAACAGGTGGTGGTTTCTGGGAAAACATTCCTCGTGTGTTACCTGAAAATACTCAAGCGATAATTAATGAAACAAGTTGGCAATGGCCTGCTATATTTAATTGGTTACAAAAAGCAGGCAATGTTAGCCGCCATGAAATGTATCGCACCTTTAATTGTGGTGTTGGCTTAATTATTGCCATACCAAAACCATTGGTCGATAAAACAATTACCTTACTAAATAATCATGGTGAAACAGCATGGCTATTAGGTGAAATTAAACAGACTACATCAGCAGAGCGGGTAATAATAAAATAGATTTTACATTCACTTTATCTACCCAAATCTTAACATCCTCCCTACCCCCTAAAGGACGAAAATTCCTACTGAAGTTAGTTTATGCTAACTTCAGTAGGTTTCTGCTTCTGATAGCATGATGACTGCACCATTCGCATTACAGACGCTTCGGCATATCCTACCCCTAGTATATATTAAGGCACTAACCATTCATCCTCGCCAAAAAATGAACCAATGCCTTCTGTACCGCCACTTATCCAGATATAGTTAACATTAAATTCAGCTTGTTTTTGATATCACTAAAGCTAATGGTGTCTGTATCAAGTTTGTTTTGTTAGTATCTTCGGCTTCTGAAAATATTTCAACTCTTTTTAGGTAGTATTGTGACAAAAGAATTTATATTATTATTTACTATCATTTTATAAAATAAAAAATCAAATAAAATCAATGGTTTTTCTGAATTATTTTTGTAGCATAATCATCTTAAGTATGGATTTTGGCAATAGAATTAACTGTTACCTTTAGTTGATAATATAACTATCTCCTAAAACAAGCGGCTTAATTTTCTAGGTGGCTTGTGTGTTAAGTTTGGGATATTTACACAAGGCTAATTTGACAATATCATTTGCTTTATAATAAAAGCAACAAATCCAATAGTAAAAAATCAATTAAAATAGAAAGGAATATTATATGCAATGGCTTATTACAGATGAATTTAGGCAAGACTTAAAAAAATTGGTAGCACTTTTAACTAACAGTCTTGATTTACAATGGATTAATGATGTGATTGATCATTATGAATGGGATGAAGACGAAGATGAGGAATTTGAAACAGATTATTTAGTGAGTGAAGACGAACTGATCACTTTTCGCCAAGTTGAGATATTAGGCGATATATTACAACCGGAATTTATGCTACAAATCGATTGGAAAGAAAGCGTTGATGAGCTTAAATTAGGGATTGCAGATCTGTTACTCAATAATTTTGGTGTTAACCGTGTTTCGTTCCCGAATATGCGTCATTACGATAACCGCACAACTGTTTCAGGTGATGGGGTGTTAGCAGATTTTAATCGAGAACTAAAAAAACAAGGTTTTAATCTTGCTAATGTCATATCGGGGGATGACAATTTATGGATTATTGTTTACCCAACGACAGCACATAACGAAGTAGAATACCTAGTTAATCAATTGGGTAGCGAATTAGAGTAGTGGGATAAATTACTTTACAAACAGGCGTAGCATTGTTCGATCATGGCGTTAAAATGCCATCTGTACCCATTAATGGTTGTTGGTTATTTTGTAATAACTTTAATGCTTTTTCAGCATGATGTTGCTTGGGATTGACCTCAGGGTAAGTCACTGTGTGTAATTGACCGGCGTTATCATAACGATAACGGCGTGGCTGATGTCTGGTGATTTCGGCAAGCTGTCCGTTAGGATTGTAGTGATATTGCTGTTGCCAAATTGGCGTTGGCGAGGTCTGGGTGCTGATATCATAACGATGATAACGTTGATGGGCAATAAGTTGCCCTAGTAGGTCATACTGGTAACGGTTAACCAGTCCATTACCCTGACGGCGTTCACACTCTCGCCCTTGTTTATCCCAACGAAAAGCGGCTAATGGCTGATGGTCGAGTGTCATCCCCAGTAGCTGACCCTGATTGTAATGATATTCTAACCATTGCCCATCGGGCAGTTTAGTGCCATTAAGTAAGCCGGTGTTTTCATCGTAGCAATGGCGAGTTGAAGTACATTGCTAGATAGATATTTATTTATTCGGATTTATATATAAGTATCGGCTGTCTAACTTCAAATTAAGTAATTTTACAATTTTAAGTATTTTTTGATATTCTTCAGAGCTAATTTTTACGTCAAAATCTGCAATATGATCACATAATGTTTCAAAAGCTAGAATACTTTCAGAATGATTTATATAGTCAATTGCATAATCAACTATTTCAGGATCCAACCTATCTTTTAATCCGTTTCCAAATTCTTTTATACAATCATTTACTAACATAATATTTAATCCTCTTTAATTTTTCACTTGCCTACTTTTTTATAATTTTTGGGAGTAGGAGCATTATCTGGAAATGCTGTTATTACTCTTCCATTTGCGGGTTGATAAATAACTCTTATACGGACTTCATCTCTAATTTCATATGCAACCCACCTAGCTGGCTTACCTGATTTGGTATAAATACTACCAGTTCCTGTTTGAGCATACCATTGTGTATTTGGAGCAGTTGCGATATCACCTATTTCATGAACGATCTTGTCTGCAGACCAATCCTTTGGAAATGTTGTCTTACCAGGATTACCCGGATACATGTGTCCCCCACTTGTTGGTCCATCACCGTATAATATATGTTGTTTAGCTTCTGGTGATAAAATATCTACATATTTTTCATTTTCAGGAGAAATTTTTGAGCCAACCCCCTCAAACCCATTATTTTCAATCTTAATCAACCCTAACGGATCTATCCAATTTATCGGATCACCATTGACATATTGATAACTATTTAGTCCGCCTAGTATACCTAGTGGGTCTTGGGTGATATATCTGCCGGTAAATGGGTCGTAGTAACGGTTTAGGTTATAATGAAGCCCTGTTTCCTCATCATAATATTGCCCTTGGAATCTTAATGGATTATCGGGCAGGGAATCTATATCGTCCTGATGATAGGTTTCGTTTATTATCTGCCCATAGGCATTATACTGGCATTCGTAGAGCGTGTCACCTAAGCTGCCGGTAAGGGCTATGGGTGTGCCGAGGTGGTCGTTTTGATACCAGTAGAGTTTGATGTTATCTTGCTGCGCATTGCCGTGCACAAGGGCTAAGGGACGGTAAGAGTCTGGCTCGTAAAGGTAGCTTTGCCAGTGTTTATCGTTATTGGTCTCGGCAATAAGTTTATTAGACTGTGGCCTTTTCCGCGTTTTTCCACAATCAGGTTACCAAAGCAATTATACTCAAAGTATTTGCCACCAAAAAACGTTTGGGTTTATCATAATATTAACGCTAATAACATCATAGCAAATAGTTAGTTGACACAATAATGATTTAAATCTAGCAAAGTAAGCTAAGTATTAAGCTTGCCTTGCCGATTTGATATGTTAAATTGAATCTAAATTGGAACTTATTCTACAGGCTCTAATGAAACTGCCATTTCTAAAGCGATTTGATTATATTTTTGTCCGAAATTTAGCGCTGCCTGAGGTTTTAGCTCATCTAACGCATATACAATACTTGCGCTATAGCCAATCTTAAACAGCTTGGAATCTTTTTTTTTGTTGGCATAAATACCAACAGATTGAATTGTTCCATCTTCAAGTAATAAATCAAGTGTATTATTAAAATTTGAGGGATCTTGTCCTGCTACATAAGCTTTTTTTATTATTCCAGAAATAAATAATAAAGGGATTCTCCCTTGCTCAATACTATTCCACCACTCCTTTGTACCAAAAAGACCATTAGTGCCATTTAATCCAACGTAAGGCTTTGTATGATCAAGTGTTAAAGCTTGAGTCAAAGAAGCATATTCTGGATTTACTTTTAATTTTTCTGAAAGAAGGTACACCATTTTCATTGGTACTTTTGAATTTTCTAATTTTAATAGCATATTTTTACCTTTATTTTACTTTTTCAAAATGAACAATATTTTCATTAAAAATTTCTAT